>CANGYF010000006.1 GCA_947458265.1 Betaproteobacteria bacterium | reverse complement strand
TCTGACGACCATAGCGGAGTGGAACCACCCCTTCCCATCCCGAACAGGACCGTGAAACGCTCCAGCGCCGATGATAGTGCGATCTTTTTCGCGTGAAAGTAGGTCATCGTCAGACTCCCCTCCTCAGGCGCCTCATCCAGGCCCCTGACCACAACGCCCCGGTCTCCCGATCGGGGCGTTTTCGTTTCTGGTGTCGCCTGACGTGGTGTCGCGCCGCAGCGACAGCTACGTTCGCTTCCCAACGCGGGGTTGCACGGACAATTTGCACACTGCGAACGTGTGCCGGTTCCTTCATTGTCGCGTCAACACATGATTCCATATGGCGGGCATGGCGTTTGCGCACGGTTGTAGCGACTTTTCCTGTGCAACCTGCCCAATGGAGCATGCGCACGACCGTGTACGAGCAAACCCCTCGATGGCTTGAAGCCGGAGCGCCGAAATCGATCGGAAACGGGCGCGATTACCGGCCAGGGTCTGGTTATCGCAGCCCTGAACTCCCTTCCTTGAACCAGATCGAACAGCTGCGGTTCCTGCGCGCGATCGCGTCGGCCGTCGATGTGCGACGGCGCAACCAGATGTTCCGCTGGCTGGAAGGCGAGTTCCAGACGGTGTTGCCGCATCGGCTACTGGTGTGCACGCTGATCGATGGCGGAGGTAACGCGCTACTGATCGATCACTTCAGCAGTTCGCCTATCCCGAACGAGGTACTGCAGGAGATCTGTGCCGAAGGCAAGGGGTTGATCTCGGATCTCGGCGAAACCTGGTTACGCAGTGGTGCACGGCCGCTCGTCCTGGTCCCGAGCAGCGAACGCTACGTGCCGTTCAACTCGGAACTCATGCGCCTCGGGCTGCGCGCCTGTGCGGTTCACGGTGTGCTGGACCACAACAAGGCCCCCGGCAGCCAGTTCTACTTCTTCGGCGTACCGACGGACCGACCAACCCATATCGCGTACTTGCTGGAACTGCTGGTGCCCTACCTCCATACCGCGCTGATCCGGGTTTCGGCCAGCGACCAGGAAGGCGGCGAGGCGGCGGGACCTGGCCTGCTCTCGGATCGCGAGGTGAGCATCCTCGAGCTGGTGCAGCATGGCAAGAACAACGTCGAGATCGCTGCTGAACTCGTGATCAGCCCCTTGACCGTGAAGAACCACGTGCAGCGCATCCTGCGCAAGCTCGGTGCCAACAATCGCGCACAGGCCGTCGGCAAGGCGATCGCGCTGCGCATCCTTGGTTCCTCGAACGGTCGTCGTCGGTAAGCATGTGGAAATTCTGTTCGTTCGTCCCTTCGCTGCGCCAACCCATCTGGAGTTACTGATGCCCGACAAACTCGAACACGGTACGCCCGGCCTTCGAAGCCGCCTTGCAACCGCTGCCTCAGGTGTCGTCATCGGTCTGGGTGGGCTGGTGGCGAGCGCACCGACACATGCCGACTACCTCAGGCAGTTCAGCTTCGCGAACAGTTCATTGGCGGTACAGGTCACCCGCCCCGACAACGTGGTGCAGAACGTCAACGCAGGGGGCTTCAGCGGTTTCTACAGCCCCGAGCAGGCGAACCTGTCGAGCAACCCGTTCCTCTCCTATTGCATCGAACTGGCCCAGACCTTCGCCTTCGGCACGCAGTACAGCAACTACAGCAAGGTTGTCGTCGCATCTGCGCCGAACAGCATCAACGGCGGCATCGGCATGGGTATCGGCAAGGCGAATGACCTGACCAGGATGCTGGGCGATGGCCGCTTTGCCGACAGCTTCACCAGCACCGCGAAGACCGTCGCGATGCAGCTGGCGATCTGGGAAGTGGTACACGAGTTGCCCGGCAATGCCTATTCGCTGTCGGCGGGCGGCTTCCGGTTGAACACCAATGTATCCGACGAGATTGATGGCACGGACGGGTTTGCCGCGACCTACCTCTCGTTCACCTCGACCGGCACCGCCGCGCAGCTGGTCGCGCTGACCAGCGTCCGGGGGAACCCGGCCTTGGGCAGTCAGGACTTCATCACCGTCGTCCCGGTGCCGCCGAGTGCCGCGCTGCTGGGCACCGGTCTGCTTGTCGGGCTCTGGACGGCTCGTCGTCGTCGCAACGCCTGACCACAGGCGCACGCACGGTACCGGCATCTGCCCGACCCTGCCCAAGGGGCGCGCTATCCGCGCGCTGCGACTGCATCATCAGGATCGCCCCGCAGGGGCGATTTTTTTCCGTCAATCCTCCAGGCATGTTCCTTGATTGTGGTTGCCGTTGCACGTCGTGCCGGCTTCGCACGACGCCATCGTGCAGTCGTGCGTTCGTGTAGTCGTGCAGTCGCGAAAGGTTGGTATGGTTCCGGCGTCATTCAACACGAGTCAAAGGCAAGATGGACAACCCGTCCGGGTCGGCCGTGCATGATGCGTACTCGTGCACCGGACTTCGGTGCAGTGCGATCATCCACGTACACGTGCACGTGCCGCGCCGTAGACTCTGCACCCCTGTGTCGATGCCTGCAGCCGTACGCCGGCAGGCTGGCCGCGCCAGCGATCGGGCGGCAGTTGCAGACATGCAGGATTCCTAACCAGCCGAGGTTTGTACATGAGCATTCATCCGGTGGTCCTGTCCGGTGGTTCGGGCACCCGTCTATGGCCGCTGTCGCGGGAGGCGCTGCCGAAGCAGTTCCTCAAGTTCCATGGCGACCACAGCCTGCTGCAGGCGACGGTCCTGCGCACCGTCGGGCTTGCGGATTCCTGCGCGCCGACGATCCTCGCAAACAATGACCACCGTTTCCTGATCGCCCAGCAACTGCAGGAGATCGATGTCCAGGCGCGCGACATCATCCTCGAGCCAGTGGGCCGCAATACCGCCCCGGCGATCGCGGTCGCAGCGCTCAGCATCGTCGCGCAGGATCCCGCCGGCCTTATGCTTGTACTGCCGTCCGACCACCTGATCGCTGATGCTGCGGCGTTCCGCGCAGAAGTAATGGCGGCGGTACCCGCGGCGCGCGCCGGCCATCTCGTGACCTTCGGCATCCGTCCGCGCTGGGCCGAGACTGGCTACGGATACATCGCCTGCGGCACGCCGCTGGCAGGCGACGATGCCTGCAGCGCCGTGGCGAAATTCATAGAGAAGCCCGACCTGGCCCGTGCCGAGCGCTTTGTCGCCGAAGGCAGCTACTTCTGGAACAGCGGCATGTTCCTGTTCCCGGCCAAGGTGTTCCTGTCTGAACTCGAGCGGCTGCAGCCAGCGATGCTGGCCGCCTGTCGCGAGGCCCTGTCGGAAGGCCAGCGTGACCTCGACTTCACCCGCCTGTCGCAGGCGGCGCTCGAGCGCTGCCCGTCGAACTCGGTCGACTATGCAGTGCTGGAGCACACCTCGCTCGCCGCCGTGCGACCGGTCGACTACGACTGGTCCGACCTCGGTTCCTGGAAGGCGCTGTGGGACGTCGGCGTCAAGGATGCCGATGGCAACGTCACCGAAGGCCAGACGGTACTCGAGGATGTCAGCAACAGCTACTTCTACTCGGAGAGCCGGCTGGTCACCGCGATCGGCGTCGATGGCATCGTCGTGGTCGAGACGCCTGATGCCATCCTCGTTTCGCATCGCGAGAGCGTGCAGGGCGTGCGCAAGATCGTCGACAAGCTGAAGAGCCAGAAGCGCACCGAGGGCGTGATCCACCGCAGGGTGCACCGTCCGTGGGGCACCTACGAGTCGGTCGATACCGGCGACCGGTTCCAGGTCAAGCGCATCACCGTCAATCCCGGCGCGAAGCTTTCGATGCAGATGCACCACCACCGAGCGGAGCACTGGATCGTCGTGCGCGGTACTGCGCGCGTCACCCGCGGTGAAGATGTCGTGATGCTTACCGAGAACGAGTCGACCTTCATTCCGCTGGGCGTGAAGCACCGCCTGGAAAATCCCGGTCGCATCCCGCTCGAACTGATCGAGGTCCAGTCGGGCACCTACCTGGGCGAGGACGACATCGTCCGCTTCGAAGACACTTACAATCGCAGCTGAGTACGATGCGGCCGTACGGTGCATTGAACCAAGGAGATTCCGAATGAAGCGCGAAATCACGAAGGCCGTATTCCCGGTCGCAGGCATGGGCAGCCGGTTCCTGCCCGCCACCAAGGCCAGTCCGAAGGAGATGCTGCCGGTCGTCGACAAGCCGCTGATCCAGTACGCGGTCGAAGAAGCGGTGGCAGCCGGCATGACCGAGATGATCTTCGTCACCGGCCGCAACAAGCGTGCGATCGAAGACCACTTCGACAAGGCCGCGGAGCTCGAGGCAGCGCTGGAAGAGCGTGGCAACCAGAAGCTGCTGGCGATGGTGCGCGGCATCCTGCCGCCCGGAGTGCACTGCGTGTTCATCCGCCAGCCAGAGACTCTCGGCCTCGGCCATGCCGTGCTCTGCGCACGTCCGCTGGTGGGCGACGAGCCGTTCGCCGTCATCCTTGCCGACGACCTGATCGATGCCAGGCCTTCGGTGATGACGCAGATGGTCGAGCGCTACAGCTACTACCGCCGCTCGGTGATCGGCGTGCAGAACGTCGAGCGCGAGGATACCGACCAGTACGGCATCGTGCGCTGCGGCTCGACGCTGAACGACGTGCACCAGATCGACGGCATCGTCGAGAAGCCCAAGCCTGCGGAAGCGCCTTCGACGCTGGGTGTTGTCGGCCGCTACATCCTGTCGCCGCGCATCTTCGAACACCTGGCGAACGTACTCCCTGGCAAGGGCGGCGAGATCCAGCTGACCGATGCGATCGCATCGCTGCTCACGCAGGAGCAGGTGCTGGCCTACGAGTTCCAGGGCACACGCTACGACTGCGGTTCCAAGATCGGCTACCTGAAGGCGACCATCGCCTTCGCGATGAGCCACCCCGATGTGAGCGAAGAGTTCATCGCGCACCTTCGCGGTGTCGCTGCGAGCCTGCCCGCCGACGAGCGAGATCGCGCTGCCGCCTGACCAGGATCCGCCGCAGTCCGCACGCACGCCACCTTCAGGCGTGCCCCGGGCTGCAGGCCCGGGCCGCCTGCTTCCGGACGGGGTGGGCGCAGTCGCCTCCTCGCGCGGCGCGCCTGGCGGACGTACACCCGGCAGCACCAGTACTGCGAGGGTTCTTGCCCGCCTGCGCCAGCCCTCCGCTTCCGCGATCGCCTGGATCCGGCGCCTCGCCCTCATCCTCGCGCTGGTGCCCCTGGCCCGGCTGGCGGCTGGCGCATTCACCGGCGGTCTCGGTGCCAACCCGATCGAGTTCATCACCCGCTCGACGGGTGAATGGACACTGATCCTGCTGCTGGTGACGCTGACGATCACGCCGCTGCGCCGGCTGACCGGCATGAACTGGCTGCTGCGCTTGCGCCGCATGTTCGGGCTGACCGCATTCTTCTACGGTTGCCTGCACCTGGTGACCTACCTGTGGCTGGACCAGTTCTTCGACATGGCCGCCATACTGAAGGACATCGTGAAGCGGCCGTTCATCACGGCGGGCTTCACTGCCTTCGTGCTGCTGGTGCCCCTGGCGATCACGTCGACCGATGCCATGGTGCGCCGGCTCGGCGGGCGGCGCTGGCTCGCTTTGCATCGGCTTGCCTACCTGGCAACCGCGATCGGCGTGCTGCACTACTGGTGGCTGGTGAAGGCCGACGTGCGAGAGCCTGTTTTCTACGGCGTAATACTAGCGCTGCTGCTTGGCATGCGCCTCGCATGGAGGCGGACCCCGGCTCGCCCGATCGCGAAGGCCTGACGTATCCAGGCGGTGCACCCGGCCCGGCACGTGCCGCTGCGCCGTCTGGGCGACACAAAAAAACCCCCGGAGACTTTCGTCTGCGGGGGTGGTTTTGCTTCCGGCCGGAAGAAACAGTGGTAACCGATACGAACTGTTCCCTCTTTCTGGCTGGACCGGCTGTCTTGGGCTTCGTCTGTAGTCGACTCAGCTCGGTCCTGGAAAACTAGACTTTCTTGGCGGCTTTCTTTGCGACTTTCTTTGCAGCTTTCTTCGCCGGCGCCTTTGCAACTTTCTTTGCGACTTTCTTTGCAGCTTTCTTCGCGGGCGCCTTTGCAACTTTCTTTGCAGCTTTCTTCGCGGGCGCCTTTGCAACTTTCTTTGCAGCTTTCTTCGCGGGCTTCTTGGCAGCCATCGTGTTTCTCCTTGATTGAGTTTTTCACGACCAATCGTGCAGAGCACTTATCGTTCGCGCTCGTGGAGCAGGAAGACATGAACGGAGCTGCACTCCCAATGCGTTCGCTCAGTCGCCACTTTCGGTCTTACCTGCTTGCCTGCCCGGGTCCTCGTGCTTCAACTGCTCACTCTTGACTCTGGCTATTGACAAGCGCGCGGATGCTTGGTGTCGCGATTCTATGCCACATCCAAAATAAAACACAACAGTAACGAAGCGAAACTTCACGTCCTGTCATGGACTTCGATGCGCTCGCGACACATGGGAACGAATGCGATGCTCCATCGTCGAATGCACGATGCATCGAGCAGCATCAGCATGTGCTTCATGGCAGCAGTGATTCGCCTTCGAACAGTTGCTCGATGCGTTCGCGCGCGCGTACCTCGTGCATGCGTGAACCATCGATGACTACCTCTGCAGCGCGTGGCCGCGTGTTGTAGTTCGAGCTCATGCTCATGCCGTAGGCGCCGGCCGATGCGATGGCGAGCAGGTCACCTTCTGCGATCGAGAGGGACCGGTTGCGTGCCAGCCAGTCGCCACTTTCGCAGACCGGGCCCACCACGTCGTAGCACTGCGCATCGCCCATGCGCGGCACCACGGGCAGCACCTCGTGGTAAGCCTCGTAGAGCGCCGGGCGCATCAGGTCGTTCATTGCAGCGTCGACGATCGCGAAGTTCTTCACCGGCCCGGGCTTCAGGTACTCGACGCGGGTGAGCAGCAGGCCCGCGTTGCCCACGAGCAGGCGTCCCGGTTCGAACACCAGGCGCTGCGGGCGGTTACCGAACACCCGGGTAATGGTTGTCGCATAGTCGGCGACCGATGGCGGGCATTCCTCGCTGTAGCGGATGCCCAGCCCGCCGCCGAGGTCCACATGCTCGAGCACGATGCCCTCTGCAGCGAGCTGGTCGACCAGTTCCAGGATGCGCTCGAGCGCATCCGCATAGGGCGCGATCTCGGTGATCTGTGAGCCGATGTGGCAGTCGATACCGGTGATGCGCAGGTGGCGACAGCCTCGTGCCGCACGGTAGAGGCCCAGCGCGTCAGTGTGGTTCACGCCGAACTTGTTCTCGTTCAACCCGGTGGTGATGTACGGATGGGTGTTCGGGTTCACGTCCGGGTTCACCCGGATGCTCACCGGGGCCACCCGTCCGAGCGCGGCGGCCACGCCCTCCAGGCGGTGCAGTTCCGGTATCGACTCGATGTTGAAGCAGAGGATGCCGGCCTCGAGCGCGACCTTCAGTTCGTCCGCGCTCTTGCCGACGCCGGAGAACACCACCTTCGACGGGTCGCCGCCAGCCGCTACCACCCGAGCAAGCTCGCCGGCCGACACGATGTCGAAGCCGCTGCCCATTCGTGCGAACAGGCCGAGGATCGCGAGGTTCGGATTCGCCTTCACCGCGTAGCAGACGAGCGGCGCGGGCGCGTCCGTCGCGCGCGAGGGCACGCGAGCCAGTGCGTCTGCGAACGCGGATTCGAACGCGCGGTACGCGCCCGCCAGGGCTGCGCGCGAATAGACGTAGGTCGGCGTACCGAAACGCTCGGCGACCGCCTGCAGGGGTACATCTTCTACCTGCAGCGAGCCGCCGCGAAGGTGGAACATCGCATCCATCGTGTTGCTCCGGTCAGCGTGGCAGTTCAGGAAGCCGGCTTCGCCGGCGCGGCCTTCTTGGGCAATTGCAGCGGGGTCTTGAACCCGCATCCGCCTGCCTGCACGGTTACGAAGGCCACCAGTACCACGATCGCACCCGCTGCCAGCGTACGCATGCCGGATCTCGAACGGCGCCGTGGGACAGTGGCAGGGACGGTATCTGCCACGTACCCTGCGGGCCTGCCTACCGGCGCCGCGCACGAGGCGGCAGGGGGCGTGTTGATCATGGAAAAGATGTTAGCACGCAGGCCTGCCGGCCTCGCCTGAAGCGGCGGCGCGGCTTGCGCACACCGGGTGCCGGGCGCCGGGTGCAAGACCATGACTCAAAGCAGGGCCAGCCGGCGCTGCCACTCGCTCAGTTCACGCCGGGCCTGCCGATGGTCTCGGTAGCCCCGCTCGACCACGTCCCAGAAGCGTCCGGAATGGTTGGCTTCGACCAGGTGCGCGAGTTCATGCACCACCACGTAGTCGATCAGGTGGACCGGTGCCTGCATCAGGCGCCAGTTCACCCGCACCAGTCCGGCCGGGGTGCAACTGCCCCAGAGGGTACGTGCGCTGGTCAGCTTGATCGGAGGCACGTCCACGCCCACCACCGGCGCGAAGTGGCGTGCGCGCGCTTCGAAGTGCGGCAGCGCACGTGCCTGGATCCAGCTGCGCAGCGACTGGCGCACCGCGCCCAGGTCTGTCGGATCGGGCTGGGACACCCTGAAGCGTGCGTCTGCCTGCTCGACCGTCGGCATGGTGCCTGCATGCACGTCGAGCGCCAGAGACTCGCCCAGCCAGAGCACGCGCTGCAGCGCGGCCAGGTCCAGGTGCGGATGGGCGTTCGCCTGCCAGCGTGGAAGGTGCCGGCGCAGCCAGGGATGGCTGTGCTGCAGGAAGGTCTCGATGGAACGCGCGGACATCCGCAATGGCAATGCGAGGATCAGTCCACGGTCGGAGAGGCTCAGCATCGCCCGCTTGCGGCGCACGCTTCTGCGCATCGTGTATTCCACCGCCTGGCCGTCGAGCTCGATCACCCCGACCTGGTCGGTGTCGAGGTGCGTGCCGCGCGCTGCGAGTGCGCGCGCCGTGGCCGGGGTCTTGCCTGGGACAGCTTCCTGCGCGGGGTGCGGGGCGGGAAGGGGTACTACTGCTTGCTGCGGGATGCTCAACGGCTTCTTGCCTTTCCGTTCAATTGCAGCATCGCGTCCTCGACGCGCTGCTCGACCAGTTTGCTCAATGCCTCGGCCTTCATGCCGGTCGGATCGATCGGATCCAGTATGACTACCTCGATCGTCCCGGGATGCTTGATGAAGCCATTGCGCGGCCACAGTTCGCCCGAGTTCACCGCGACCGGAACCACCGGTACGCCGGCGTGCGCGGCGAGCCATGCACCGCCGATCTGCCAGGTGCCGCGCGTGCCCGGATCGACCCGGCTGCCCTCGGGGAACACGACCACCCAGAATCCTTTCGCCAGGCGCGCGCGGCCCTGCTCGAGCGTCTGCTTGAGCGCGCGGATGCGCTGGCTGCGGTCGATCGCGATCGGTGAAAGCATGCCGATGCCCCAGCCGACGAAGGGCACCCAGAGCAGCGAGCGCTTGAGCACCCAGACCTGTGGCGGGAAGATGGCCTGGAAAGCGAGCGTCTCCCAGGCCGACTGGTGCTTGGCCAGGATGATGGAAGGTGCGGCGGGCAATCGATCGAGCCCGGTGACCGTCCAGCGCACGCCGCAGATGATGCGGGCCAGCCAGACGATCGCCACCGACCAGGTCGAGATGATCCGGTAGCGCGTCATCGGTGGCAGGAAGAAGAGCGCCACCGCAAGCAACGCATAGGGTGGTGTGATCAGCGCCGCGGCCAGCGCGAACACGATCGAGCGCAGCAGGTTCAGCACCCGGCGATACCCTTTTTGCGCGGCAACGTCATTCGCAGATCGCCGTCACCGCGTCGGCGAGGTTCGCGAAGATGGCGGTGCCCTCCGGCAGGCCACCGGCGCGGCGGGTGTTCTGGCCCTTGCCGGTGAGCACCAGCATCGGCCGGGCACCCACGGTCGCTGCCGCCTGCAGGTCGCGCAGCGAATCGCCGACCGAGGGCACGTCGGCCAGCGGCAGACCGAAACGGCGTCCGATCTCCTCGAACAGCCCGGCGCGCGGCTTGCGGCAGCCGCAGTTTGCATCGGCGGCATGCGGGCAGTAGAACACCGCCGCCACGTGCCCGCCGGCCTGCGCCAGCCGGCGATGCATCTTGTCGTGGATCGCGTTCAGCGTGGCCATGTCGAGCAGTCCACGTCCTACGCCGGACTGGTTGGTGGCGACGACCACCTGGAAGCCGGTCTGGTTCAGGCGCGCGATCGCCTCCAGGCTGCCCGGGATCGGCTTCCACTCGTCCGGCGACTTGATGAACTGGTCGCTGTCGTGGTTGATCACCCCGTCGCGATCGAGGATCACCAGCTTCATGCCGCACGGCCTGCAGGGATCTTCACGCCGCCAGCCTGGAGATGTCGGCGACCTGGTTGAGCGCACGCTCCAGCGACTGCAGCAGCGCGATCCGGTTCGCGCGCACCGCCACGTCGTCGGTCATCACCATCACCTCGTCGAAGAAGCGGTCGACCGCGGCCCGCACCGAGGCAAGCCGGGTCAGCGCGCCGGCATAGTCCTCGCGCGCGGTGCAGGCGACGACTTCCGGTTCCAGGGTGGCCAGGGCCGCATGCAGTGCCTTCTCGGCGGCTTCGACCATCAGCGACGGGTCGGCCGGTCGTGCCGATGCGCCTTCCTTCTTCAGGATGTTGCGTACCCGCTTGTTCGCCGCTGCCAGTGCTTCCGACTCGGGCAGCCGGCCGAACGCGGCGACCGCATCGAGTTTCGAGGGCACCTGGTCGATGCGCGAGGGGTCCAGTGCCAGCACGGCATCGATGCCACGAGCCTCGTGACCGCGCTCGCGCAGGTAGTTCGACAGCCGGTCTAGGAAGAACCGATGCAGGTCGGGCGCGATCCCGGCCTTCATCACCGCGGGCGGGAACTGGGCGATCGCCAGGTCGACCAGCTCTCGCAGGTCGAGCGGCAGCGGATGCTCGGCGAGCATGCGCAGCACGCCGAGCGCCTGCCGGCGCAGGCCAAACGGATCCTTGTCGCCGGTCGGCGCGCCGGCGGCGGCCCACAGGCCGACCAGCGTGTCGAGCTTGTCCGCCAGCGCGACCACCAGCGACAGGGGGGCCTGCGGCAGGGTGTCGTTGGCGAAGCGCGGGTGGTAGTGCTGTTCGATCGCCGCAGCCACTGCCTCGGGCTCGCCGTCGTGCCGGGCGTAGTACTCACCGATCACGCCCTGCAGTTCGGGGAACTCGCCGACCATGTCGGTTACCAGGTCTGCCTTCGACAGCCAGGCAGCGCGCTCCGCCAGCGCCGGGTCGACCTGCAGCGCGGGCGCCGCGGAAGACAGCATGCGTGCCAGTTGCGCGGCGAGCTTGCAGATGCGTTGTACCCGGTCGAGCTGGCTGCCCAGCTTGTTATGGTGCACGACGCTGGCCAGCCGCTGCACGCGGTCGCCGAGCGGGGTCTTGCGGTCCTGGTCGAAGAAGAACTTGGCGTCGGACAGTCGCGCCCGCAGCACGCGTTCGTTGCCCGACACGATGGCCGTCGGATCGACGGTCTCCAGGTTGCTCACCAGCAGGAAGCGGTTGCGCAGCCGGCCCTCGGCATCGGCCAGCGCGAAGTACTTCTGGTTCTGCTGCATGGTCAGGATCAGGCATTCCTGCGGCACGTCGAGGAAGGCCTCGTCGAATCGGCCCTCGAGCACGATCGGCCATTCGACCAGCCCGGTCACCTCGTCGAGCAGTGTGTCGGGGGCGATCAGGGTGTCGCCGCCGGCCTTCGCGCGCAGCGCGTCCTCGATCCGCAGGCGCCGCTCGGCGAACGATGCGACGACCTTGCCCAGCACCATCAGCCGGTGCGGGTACTCGAACGCGGTGGCGATGGAGATCGTGCCCGAGCTCATCTGCCGGTGCCCGACGGTATGGAAGCCGGCGTCCAGGCCGAGCGCCCGTACCGGCACTACGGTGCCACCGTGCAGCGCGAGCAGGCGATGCGCCGGGCGCACGAACTGCACGTCGGTGCCGTCGGGGCGCTGGTAGCGCATCAGTTTCGGGATCGGCAGCCTGGCCAGCGTGTCGTCGAGCGCCTTCTGCAATCCTTCTGCCAGCGCGGCGCCGGCCTGGGTGCCGTTGTGGAACAGTGCTTCCGCCTTGCCGTCCGGTGCGCGTTCTAGCGTCTGCCAGGCATCGGCCGCCAGCCCGAGCGCGGCGAGCTTCTTCTGCAGGGCCGGGGTCGGCGCACCGGCCGCGTCGAAGGCGACGCTGACCGGCAGCAGCTTCTGGCGGAAGGCCTTGTCCGGCGCGCGGGCCAGCACATGGGTGATCGACACCGCGAGCCGGCGTGGCGAGGCATAGCCGGTGGTGGCCGAGGCCGGCTCGAGCAGCCCGCTGGCCGAGAGGGCCGCGGTCATGCCGGACGCAAAGGCATCGCCCAGGCGCCGCAGCGCCTTCGGCGGCAACTCTTCGGTGAACAGTTCGACCAGCAGCGTCGCGCTCATCGTGCAGCTCCCGCGAGCATCGGGAAGCCCAGGCGTTCGCGGCTTTCGTAGTAGGCCTGGGCGACAGCGCGCGCCAGGTTACGGATGCGACCGATGTACGCCGCCCGCTCGGTGACCGAGATCGCGCCGCGCGCATCGAGCAGGTTGAAGGTGTGCGCGCACTTGAGCACCTGGTCGTAGGCAGGCAATGCCAGGCCGCCTTCGATCAGCTTCTTCGCTTCGGATTCATGCTGCCCGAACAGGTGCAGCAGCAGTTCCACGTTCGATCGTTCGAAGTTGAAGGTCGACTGCTCGACCTCGTTCTGGTGGTAGACGTCGCCGTAGGTCAGCTTGCGTTCGACGCCGTTCTCCATCCAGGTGGTCCAGGTCAGGTCGAACACGTTCTCGACGCCCTGCAGGTACATCGACAGCCGCTCGATGCCGTAGGTGATCTCGCCGGTGATCGGCTTGCAGTCGAGGCCGCCGACCTGCTGGAAGTAGGTGAACTGGGTCACTTCCATGCCATTGAGCCAGACCTCCCAGCCAAGGCCCCAGGCGCCGAGCGTCGGGTTCTCCCAGTCGTCCTCGACGAAGCGCACGTCGTTCGCCTTGAGGTCGAGGCCGATCGCCGCGAGCGAACCGAGGTAGAGCTCGAGGATGTCTTCCGGCGCCGGCTTGAGCACCACCTGGTACTGGTAGTAGTGCTGCATGCGGTTCGGGTTCTCGCCATAGCGGCCGTCCTTCGGGCGGCGCGACGGCTGCACGTAGGCTGCGCGCCAGGGTTCCGGCCCGAGCGCGCGCAGGAAGGTATGCGTATGCGAGGTGCCGGCGCCGACTTCCATGTCGAGCGGCTGCAGCAGGGGGCATCCCTGCTTCGCCCAGTATTCGTTGAGACGCGTGATGACGTCCTGGAAGAGGATCATCGGTTCGGAGGCTTTCCATTGCATGCCGGGGCTGCGGCGGGGTGCCGCGGACCCGTGTCCGGCGTGCCGCGATTGTATCCAGTCCTGAGGGTGATCTCCCTGACGCGCAGCACGTCATGGCAGGTGCGACCATGAGGTTGCAGTAGAACAGGGTGGTCGGGTCGAGCATCACCGCTTCGCGCCGGATGCCCACCTGCTGCATCCGGCTGCGATGAGAGAAGCCGCGCGTGTCCCCGGCGCCGAACCAGCGCTACCCGCGCAACCGTTCGCGGGTCGCGCGCGGCGCATCGACCGCCGATCCTCAGTCGAGCACGATCTTCAGTTCCTTGATCAGCGCATCCATCGACTGGAAGTCGCGCTTGATGAAGGCGGCCAGTTCCTCCGGCGTGCCGGGCGACACCTCGATGCCCTGCAGGGTGAAGCGTTCCTTCACCTCCGGGCTGTTCGCGGCGCGGCCGATGTCGGTTGCGACGCGGTCGATGATCTCGCGCGGCGTGGCCGCCGGCGCGAAGTAGGCGAACCAGGCGATGACGTCGAAGCCGGGGAAGCCGCTTTCTGCCACGGTCGGGATGCTCGGTCCGCCGGCCCAGCGCTTCTCGCTGGTGACCGCGATCGGGCGCATCTTGCCGGCGTCGATGAACGGCTTGGAGACGATCGGTGCGGTGAACGAGATCGTCACATGGCCGGCCATCTGGTCGACCACCAGCGGCCCGGCGCCCTTGTACGGAACGTGGATCAGGTTCACCTTCGCGCGCGACATGAACAACTCTCCAGCCAGGTGCGACGGGGTGCCGGCGCCGGGCGAGCCGAAAGTGATCGCGCCCGGCCGCGCGCGCGCCAGCGCGATCAGATCCTTCACCGTCTTCGCCGGCAGCGCCGGGTGGGTCAGGATCATGTTCGGCGAGGTGGCGCCCATCGAGATCGGCGCGAAGTCGCGGAACGGATCGTAGGGCAGCTTGCGATACAGGCTGAGGTTGGCGGTCAGCGAGTTGTTGGCGATCAGCAGGGTGTAGCCGTCGGGCGCCGCGCGCGCGGCCATCTCGGCGCCGAGGTTGCCGCCGGCGCCCGGGCGGTTCTCGATCACCACCGGCTGGCCGAGCAGCGCGGGCAGCCGGATGTTCATCGTGCGTGCCACGATGTCGTTGCCGCCACCGGGGGCGAACGGCACGATCAGGCGGATCGGCTTTGCCGGCCACGACTGGGCGAAGGCGCCGGGTACCGACAGTACGCCGGCGGCGGCGATCGTGGCGAGGACTGCGTGCGCGGGCAGGCGCAGGCGCTGTGTTGCGTTCATCGGTACTCCTCCCTCGTGCGACCGGTATGTCCCGGCTGCCGCCCCTGTGCCGGGGCGTGCAGCGGCCGGTCGTTGCTCTGCGTGCGGGCTACCTGCGGGTGGCCTTCGGCATCCCGTCGAGCGACGGGGTGTCTCCGACCTTCGACATGTCCGGACGGGCGACGCTGAAGATGTCGCCGAGCGGTGCATACAGCGAGCCGGACAGGCGTCCGACCGGGTCGAGCAGCTTCGGATCGACGCGGCCGTTCTTCCACACCGACGGCGACACATGCACATGCTCGATCTTCGCGATCACGATATGGGTGCGACCATCCTGGAAGATGTGCTTGACCTCGCACTCCAGGTGCGCCTTGGCCTCGCCGACGCGGTACGGCTTGACCGTCTTCGACGGCACCGCGGTCAGCCCGGCCCACTCGAACTCGTCCTGGTCACGCGGCCAGTCGCCCGAGGTGAAGCTCATCTTCTCGAGCAGGTCCATGGTCACGATGTTGGCGACGAACTGCGGTACCTCGCGGATGTTCTTCACGCTGTCCTTCTCGCCGGTGGAGCCGAACGCGCAGTAGAACGGTTCCGACCCCATCAGGTTGAAGTAGGAGTAGGGCGCGACGTTACGCACGCCGGCGGCGGAGATGGTGGAGATCCAGCCGATCGGGCGCGGCACCACGAGGGCGGTCAGCAGCAGGTAGAAGTCGCGCGGGGACAGCGTATCGGGGCCGAGTTCCAGGGCCTCGGTGAGCACATCGGGAACGCCAGGCGCGTTCTTCGGGTTGCCGGGGGTGACGCTCATGATGCGATCGCTCCTCGTTCGGTGGGGCCTTGCCGGGTCGTGGACGACCTCGTGATGAACGGAGCATACCGCAGCCTGCACAGGCGGCGGCTACTCGCACCGGTTACTCGCACGACGGCGGACCGACCAGTCCCATGTGCTGGCCGGCAAACTAGAAGCGCGCGCCGACGCGGTTGCCGCATTAGTGGTCGTGGTGCGAGAGCGTAAGCGTGGCGCCGCCGTCGTATTAGGCCTGCTGTGGCTCTCAGGGCTGGCCGCGGAAATTCCGTGCGCTGAAGTGCACGGGGCCAGCGCCGGTTGGCCGGCCATGAACGTGGCTTCGCGGGCGCGGGTCGCTAATGCACCATGGACTTCAGGCGTGAAGCTTTCGCGCCCCCCCCCCACTAATCGATAGGACGAGCCAACTAGGTCTCGCGACTAACCTCACCAGTCCCCTATTTACGGCCGTGCCATGCTGGAAACAACGGTCGCAAGTTTCCTACAATGCAGCTATGCCGACCCGCGAATACCCGCTCAAGATTGCCTTTCACGCGACCGCCACGCTGGAACTGGCGTATACGAAGGGCCATTATGATCCCGCCGAGGTCGAACGCGAGGTGCGCGCCATTACCATGACGGTCGATGGCGGCTGGGTCGAGCCGCAACATGGCTGGTGGCGGTGGAACCCCATGCGTGGGAAGCCTGGCGGACAGATGATGGCGGCGGCCCCGTTTACCCAAGGCGCCTTTCCGGTGACGTGGATGGAGCGGAGGAAAAGCTAAGCGAACCGCCGGCGCCCGCCTGGTAGCGGCGGCGGAAACTGTCGAGCGCTTCTTCCTCCAGTTCTTTGAGGTCGAGCAGCGCGTTGCGTGCGCCCCGCGTCGCACGGATCAGTTCGTCGATTGCGGTCGCCCTGCTGCTGCTGCTGCTGCTGCTGCTCTGCGGCTGCATCTACCTGATGTCGATGAACCTGCTGTCGATCGCCTTCGCGCTCGGGCCGGTGTTCCTGCCGTGGCTGCTGCTGCGGCCGGCGAGCTTCCTGTTCGACGGCTGGCTGCGCTTCACGCTGGTGGCCGCGCTCTACCAGGTGGTCGGCATCATCGTCGTCACGCTGGTGTCGCGCATGCATGAGCCGGTCATGGAAGGCATGGGCAGCGCTTTCGATGGCGAGTCCGGCACGTTCAACTTCTACTACTTCGTCGCGGCCTTCCTGCTGTCGGGCGTGTCCGCGATGCTGATGCTGCAGGTGCCGTCGATCGCCAATGCGCTGGTCAACGGGTCGATCGGCGCACGCTTCAGTCCCGCTGCGCTGGCCAGCGCCATGTCCGGGCGGGTGAGGGCACCGGCCGAACGGCGGAGCGAGGTCGCGGTTGCCCGCGGCGCTGCCGTTCCGGGGGCAGGCCCGGGCCTGGACCCGGGCCCGGAACGCGCGAACGTATCTGCCGGCACGGCGCGTGCAGACGCGGCAGCTGACCGCGCCGCCGCCCGGCCCTGAACAGGGCGGCGTTGAATGCAGTACCGGGTGTCTCGTACACTCGGGATCCAATCCGCCGTGGAGCCCGTCCCGGAATGAGCAAGGCGTTGCGTCGTTCTGCCTGCGTCCCCCTGCTGCTGGCCGGCTCGTTGCTCGCCGGCTGCGAACAGGCGCCGGTTCCCCTGCGCGACCTCTATGCACGCGACACCGACTGCAAGGCCGACTGGGGCGACAACGGTCGCTGTGAGCAGACCTCGATGCCCGGCGGCGGTCATGGCTGGTACGGGCCGATCTACCGCTACGGCAGCCGCGATACCGGCGGCCGCGACAACCGGTTCGGCGTGATCGACACCCGCAACGGCAACATCGAGTATGGCCGTGGCAGCGCGCTGCGCCAGAACTGGAACGCGCGCGCCTCGGCGGCGCAGGATGGCAGCCAGGCTGGGGGCGACGGCAGCACCTCGCGCAGCGGCTTCGGGTCGTCCGCACTCAGCAGCAGCGGCGGCTGAACGGTGCGCCGCGAACGCTGCACGCCGCGCCCGGACTGGCAGGCGAAATGCGAGGCGGTTGGCTTCACCTTCCACAGCGAGGACGGTGCCTACTGGGACGAATCGGCCTGCTATGTATTCAGCGCCGACGAGGTGGACGTGCTCGAGGCCGCGACCGAGGAGCTGCATGAGCGCTGCCTGGAAGCCGTCGACCGCGTGGTGTCGGCTGGCGACTTCGAACGCTTCCGCATCCCCGATCATGCCGTCGGGCTGGTCGCCGATTCCTGGCGGCGTGCCGAACCCAGCCTGTTCGGCCGGTTCGACTTCTCCTGGGACGGCATCGGCGACCCGAAGATGCTCGAGTACAACGCCGACACGCCGACCTCGCTGGTCGAGGCGGCGGTGGTGCAGTGGTACTGGCTGCAGGATACGCACCCGGACCGTGACCAGTTCAACTCGCTGCACGAAAAGCTGGTCGAGCGCTGGCGCGCGATGCACCTGCCGCATGGCGTCACCCTCGCATGCACGATGCAGAACGACGAGGACGCGGACAACCTGCAGTACCTGCTCGACACCGCGCTGCAGGCCGGACTCGATGCACGGGTGATCGATGTCGAGGCCATCGGCTGGCAGGCTCCGGCGCCGGGCGGCATCGACGCCTCCGGCAACGTGCGCGCTCCGGCGCATGGCACCGCTGGCCGTTTCGTCGACCTCGACGGTCGTCCGATCGAGGCCCTGTTCAAGCTCTATCCCTGGGAGTGGATGCTGCGCGAGGCCTTCGGCCCGCTCATCCCGGGCTGTGGCACCGCCTTCATCGAGCCGCCGTGGAAGATGCTGCTGTCGAACAAGGCGATCCTGCCGGTGCTGTGGGAGCTGTTCCCTGGTCATCCGAACCTGCTGCCGGCAAGCTTCGAAGCCGGCGGCCTGCCCGGCGACGGCGGCGGCTGGGCTTCCAGCCATGTGAAGAAGCCGCTCTATTCGCGCGAGGGTGCGAACGTGTCGATCCGCTCGGACGATGGCGACCATCAGGCCGGTGGCAGCTACGGTGCCGAGGGCTACATCTACCAGGCCTATGCGCCGCTGCCGCGCTTCGATGGCCGTTACCCGGTGATCGGTTCCTGGATCGTCGGCGACCGCGCCGCCGGCATGGGCATCCGCGAGGACGCCTCACCGATCACGCGCAACAGCAGCCGCTTCATTCCGCACTGGTTCGACTGAACCGGCGCGAGCGCGGATCCGCTACCCGAACATCCAACGAGCGAGGAATACCGATGGGCGTGCTGTTCGAATCGATGCTGGGCGTACCGGCCTTCCTGACCTATTTCGCCGCGACGCTCGCGATGGTCGTGCTGTTCATCTCCATCTACATCCGGATCACGCCGTACCCTGAACTGATGCTCATCCGCGAGGGCAACGTCGCCGCTGCCGCCAGCCTGTCCGGCGCACTGTTCGGCTTCGTGGTGCCGCTCGCGCATTCGGTCGCGCAGAGCGCGAACCTGGTCGACATGCTGTCCTGGGGCGCAGTCGCCTTCGTGGTGCAGTTGCTGGTCTACCTGGGCGTGCGCGCCACGGTGCCGGGCATCGTCACCGGTATCCCTGAGGGAAAGGTCGCCCACGGGGTGTTCCTCGGGTCGATGTCGCTGGCGGCCGGGCTGCTCAATGCGGCGTGCATGACGTACTGAAGCGCCGGTCGCAGGATCGTCTGTCGTTCAATGCACTGTCCTGGCGGGCCCGCTCACGCTTCCGGCGTGCCGGTGTCGGCCACGCCGCCTTCTAGCGCCGTGCGGGCCGTTCTCGCCAGTGCCTGGTACTTGCGTCGGAAGGCGTCCAGGCTCTCCTCTTCCAGTTCCTCCAGATCGAGCAACGCGTTGTGTGCGCCCCGCGTCGCACGGATCAGCTCGTCGAGCTTCACCTGGATCGCCTCGGTGTCGCGGTTCTGCGTGTTCTGGATCAGGAACACCATCAGGAAGGTGATGATCGTGGTGCTGGTGTTGATCACCAGTTGCCAGGTGTCGCTGTAGTCGAACAGCGGGCCTGTGGCTACCCAGGCCAGGATGATCGCGACCGCGAGCGCGAACACCCTGGGACGGCCGCAGAAATGGGATGCGGCCTTGGCGAAGCGGGAATACCAGTTCCGGCTGGTCATGCGGGCCTCCAGTGGGCGACGTCAGGTGCACAGCATGCGCCCGTACGCGCGGGCGAGGGTGCTGGCTTGCCTGCCTGCCCTCTCAGCGCTTCGCCACCGCCTTGCGCATCACCGCCACCCTGGGTTCGAAGCCCTGCTTCTTCCAGGCCGCCACGGCCCGGTCATCGCGTACGACGACCGCCAGTTCCAGCGTGCCGATGCGCTGCCGGCGTGCATGCTCTTCCGCATGCGCCATCAGCAGGCTGCTCACCCCCCGGCGGCGGAACGTTTCCTCGACATCGACATCGACGACGTACATCACCGGCTCGTACTCGAAGGTGTCGCCGAACAGCGGATCCTCGAGCTGTACCCTGGCGGTGAGGTAGCCGGCGAGCTGCAGCCGCGACTGGCCCTCGGCCCGGGCGATCCAGCCGAGCAGCGTGCCCGCCGCCAGCGCCCGCTTCAGGCGTGCGGTGGTCTTCTGCGGCGTGAGAGCCGGCGTGAAGCTGGTATCGACGCCGCTGCTGGTCTCGGCCAGGTGCCGGAACCAGAGTTCGGTGATCGCTGGGGCGTCCTCGGGCCCGGCGCGGTTCACCACGAAGCCGGCCGGCGTGGCGGCCATGCTCAACCGCCGCCGACGGTGAGCGAGATCATCCGCCACGGCCCGGCATTCGGGACCTTGCCCCGGCTCCGGGTGAAGCAGGCCCGTGCCTCGATCGCGCTTCGGATGTGTTCCGAGGCCATGTAGCCGCCACCGTTCTTCAGCACCACCTTCACCCAGCGCTGCGGCGACTTCGACTCGTCGTCAAGGTCCCAGTCCTCGACGCCGACGATCTGGTGCGACAGGTTGGCGACGATCGGCGCCTGGGTCGACGGCTTCGAGAACACCGGCGCATCGGCGATGACCACCGCCGCGAACAGGAAGGGATCGATCGTCGGCGGGAAGGTCACGGCGACATAGGGCAGGCAGAGCAGCCGCTCGCCGGTGGCCGCTTCGACCGGCGCTGCACCGAAGCGCAGCATCGAGCGCAGTTCGGTCCACAGCGGCGAGTCCTTCGCCTTGGCTGCGGTGTCGAGGTCCCACTGCTCGACGAAGGCCTTCACGCCGTCCGGCTTCTCGAAGCTGTTGCGCACCTTCGGGTCGAGGATCGACAGCAGGAACTTCACGTCGCGCTGCTCGACGGCGGTCGCCAGCCGTTTCTGGAACTGCACCCACGACGGGTCCTTGGCACCGGCGTCGACCGGAGGCAGTGGCGCCTCCTGGGCCGATGCCGGCAGTGCCTGCAGGGCCGTGGCAAGGGCCAGGGCTGCCGCCATGCAGAGGGCCGCTGATGTACGCATCGCTCAGCGTCCCTTGAACTCGCCGCGGCGCTTCTCGAAGAACGCCTGCAGCGCCTCGGCATGGTCTTCGGTCTTGTGGCACAGCGCCTGGTAGCTCGAGCAGATGTCGAGGTACTCGGGCAGCGGCATGCGTTGCGACAGCTTGAGCAGGCGCTTGGAATAGCGCAGGGCCTGCGGCGGCTTGTACGAGATGCGACGCGCCATGTCCTGCGCGCGCGCCAGCAGTTCCTCCGGCTTCACCACTTCCAGCACCAGGCCCAGGGCGAGTGCTTCGTCGGCCTTGATCAGCCGGCCGGAGAAGGTGAGCTCCGCTGCGCGCTGGTAGCCGACCGCGCGGGTGAGGAACCAGGAGCCACCATCGCCCGGGATGATGCCCAGGTTGACGAAGGTCTCGCCGAACTGCGCCTCGGTCGATGCGATCCGGATGTCGCACATCTGGGTCAGGTCGAAGCCGGCGCCGATTGCCGGGCCGTTCACCGCGGCGATCACCGGCAGTTCGCACTCGTGCAGCGCCATCGGGATGCGCTGGATGCCCGACTTGTAGTTCTGCTGCACCTCGTGCACCGGCACATCGGTGCGCTGCTTCATGTTCTTGACGTTGCCGCCTGCGGAGAACGCCGAGCCGGCACCGGTGAGCACCAGCACCGAGATGTCCGGGCAGGCGCTCGCCCAGTTCACGACACTGACCAGCTCGTTGCCGATCATCGAGCCCGACAGCGCATTGCGGATGTCGTCGCGGTTGAAGGTGAGGGTGGCGACCCGGCCGTCGATCGCGAGCGTGCAATCGGTGACGGCGGGCTGTTCGGCGAGCGTGCTGGCCATGGAAACTCCGGAGGGCGGACGACGTAAAGGCGGGAGTTTACCTATACTGGTACCCACACCGGGGAGATGGAAGCATGGATCGCGGTTCAGCAATCGTCACTGACTTCCGATCGGTGACGCCGGCGGTACGCCTGTACAGTGGGGAGCTTGCGCTCGATTCGCTCGCTGCCGAGGTGGCACGGCTGAAGTCGAAGCGCGCCTTCATCGTCTGCGGTCGCTCGGTCGCCACCCGCACCGGCCTGGTGGCGCTGGTCAGGGACCGCCTCGGCCACGCGTATGCCGGTCAGTTCGACCGCATGCGCAAGGACTCGCCCTGGCCCGACGTGCTCGCGGCGCGCGATGCGGCGCGCGAGGCTGGCGCGGACTTGCTGCTGGCCATCGGTGGCGGCAGCGTGATGCAGGCCACTCGGGTGGTGGCGATCCTGCTCGCCGAGCAGGGTGACCCGATGAAGATGATCACGCAGTACCCGGCGCAGGGCCCGGCGATCAGCCCGAAGCTGATGGCGCCCAAGCTGCCGATCATCGCTGTCTGCACCGTCGGCACCTCGGCCACTCATCGCGGCGGGTCGGCGATCCGCAACGAGGACCTCGACCACCGGATGGAGTTCTTCGATCCCAAGACCCGGCCGCAGGCGGTGTTCTGGGACCACCGGGCGCTGCAGACGGCACCGGTGTCGCTGGCGCTGGAGAGTGGCTTCTCGATCTTCTGCCGTGCGCTGGTGAACCTCGGTACCGAGCGCCAGAACCCACTCGTGGAAGGCAACCGCCGGCAGGCGTTCGCGCTCGCCGACCGCGCGCTGCCGCGGCTGCTCGCGGCGCCCGACGATCCGGTGCCGCGCCTTGAGCTGTGCGCGGCCGCCTGGCTGCAGAACCGTGACTCCGACGATGGCGGCACGATGTTCGACAAACACTGGGTGCAGCGCGTGGCCTATGCGTTCGCCACCGCGCTGTTCATCCGTTTCCCGCAGGTGTCGCAGGGACAGGCCAATGCCGCGGTCACCTCGACCGTGATGCGCGCGCTGGGTCCGCGCGATCCGCGGGCCACGCGCAACATGGCGGTTGCCCTCGGCGCGCTGGCTGCGGATGCCTGTGCGGGCGAGGTGGCGCAGGCGCACCACCTGGCCGCCGACGCCTTCGATGCCCGCGCGCGCGCGCTCGGCCTTCCGGTGCGCCTGTCGCAGCTGCCGGTGCAGGTGCCTCGCGAGAGCCTGCCGCTGA
The DNA here is from genome assembly GCA_947458265.1 of Betaproteobacteria bacterium. Lineage (GTDB taxonomy): Bacteria > Pseudomonadota > Gammaproteobacteria > Burkholderiales > CAIKXV01 > CAIKXV01. The sequence goes on along the minus strand of CANGYF010000006.1, from coordinate 204,815 downwards.
TCGTGCAGGACTCGCTGAAGAACTTCAACGCTGATCCGAAGCGCGAGTTCCAGCACGAGGTTGACCTGCTGTGCGAGGTGATCGACGCGGCGTGGTGACGGTTCGGGTCTGCTGGATGATTCATGCCGATGCACGCCCTGTACATTCTCGCGGTCGATCCGGTCAGCAGTTCGCCGTCGTGGCGTTGTTGGTTACCGTGCCGGTGACCGGATCGTACGTCACGTTACATGCCGCTGGTGCTCCGACCTGGATAAACCTGGCGAGGCCGCCGGCGATTGCCCACGAAAAGCCATTGCAGGCGGCGCCCGATTCGCAGCGCATCGCGTTGCCGATGCCGGCGAGCGCAGCCGTCGGGAAGCCGCCAGTCGCACCCGTGCTGACGGCGACGGTGACGTTGTCGGCCATGGTTACCGTGGTGGCGGTGAAGTTACCCGTGGCCTGGTAGCGCGCCTGCACCAGCGTCACTGCCGAGCGCAGGCCGCCTGCCAGGCCAGCGGCGGAGGCCGAACGCGCGTCGGAGCTCAGGTTGATGAAGCGCGGAAAGGCCGTGGCGGCGAGAATGCCGAGGATGACGATCACGACCATCAGCTCGACCCGCGTGAAACCGCCCTGATTGGAACGCATTGCAGACTCTGGTGCAAAAAAGGGGATGGGGGACGGAACACCACTCGGGTGCCGGCACAACGGCTGCCCGCGCTCCGGACTTTAGCGCGCCTTGCCGTCAATCGCGCTGTGGCAGGCTTCATCGGAAAGCCGTTGCAGCTGCGACGACGATGGCGTTGCCCCTGCAGGCCTGCGTTGCGCCGGCCTGCCTCAGCTGCCGCCCTTGCCCAGCGCCGCGCGTCCGAGGTCCCAGTTCGGCAGGAAAATGCCCAGGGCCAGGATCAGCACCAACGCACCGAGCGCGACGATCAGGATCGGTTCGATCCGCGAGCCCGGGGTCTTCAGCTCGTACTCGACCTCGCGCCGCATTCGTTGCCCGCAGGTACCGGTACCATTGGTCGATGTTCGAAATCGTCCTGGTCCACCCCGAAATCGCCCCGAATACCGGCAACGTGATCCGGCTTGCGGCCAATACCGGCTGCCGGCTGCACCTGGTCGAGCCGATGGGCTTCGTGATGACCGACAAGGGGCTGAAGCGGGCGGGGCTGGACTACCACGAGCATGCGACGGTGCAGCGCCACCCCGACTGGGCGGCATGCGTTGCGGCACTGGGCGGCGCACGCCGCTTCGCACTCACCACCCGCGGCAGCGTCCGCCATGGCGACCTCGCGTTCCGGCCCGGTGATGCGTTCGTGTTCGGGGCGGAAAGCAGTGGCCTGCCGTCCGACGTGCTGGAGACCTTCGAACCGGGCTGCAGGCTGCGGCTGCCGATGCGACCGGGCTCGCGCAGCCTGAATCTGGGCAATTCGGTGAGCGCGGTGGTGTTCGAGGCGTGGCGGCAGAACGGGTTCGCGGGCGGGGTGTGAACGGGCGTCTACTTCGACAGCACTGGCCTGACAAGGCCCTGCTGTCGGGCGTCATGCCACTGCAGTCCCCGGGAACTTCAGGACCTTGACGCCTGAGAGCGCCTGGCTGGACTTCGCTGCCATCCGCGCCGCCAGCGAAGCCCTACCTCGGATACACCCTTGATGCCAGTGGCCGAGCCTTGTAATCCGGCAGGAAGCGGCACTCTGCCGCCTGTGCGCCGCGCAACTCGCGGCAGCGTGCCGTGATCCCCGCCGGTGTCGGCTTGCGACCCTTCTCGACCCAGTCGAGCACGGCCTCGAACAGCGGCGGGTAGAACGCATCGCCCCAGTAGCTATGCTCGCTCGAATCGATGAACACCTGCACCAGCCGGTCGCCGTTGCCGGCTGCGACCATGCGCTGGCGCAGGGTATCGGTGCCTTCGACGAACACGGTGGCGTCGTCGATGCCGTGCGCGTTGACCACTGGCACCCGGAAGCGCCCTGCGTGGTCGACGTCCGCGGCGAAGCGTGCCCGCGCTGCCGGGTCGGCACGGAAGCGCGACACGCCGGCGTTGAGCGCCGCATCGTCGGTGGAGCCCGCATAGCGCACCGTGTCGTTGCCGAACGGGCTGAGGCCGCCGTTCTTCTCGACCACGTCGCGCAGCGTGAACGTGCCCCAGTTCAGGTGCCCGACCACCGACGACTCCGGGATCTTCAGCACGTCGACGATGGTGCGAAGCCTGGCCGCCTGCTCGGGCGTTCGCTTCGCCGCCGGGCGGCCGGTGCCGAGGCACTCGTCCGCACGCTTCGCGAGCTCGCCGCCGGTCATCTTCGCGCCCGCGGGCAGGCCGATGGCCAGCGAGTACTGCACCTCGTCCGGCCGCGGATGGTTGTTGCACAGGTGCTGGTAGATCGCGCGCAGGTCGAGCCGGAAATCGTAGGTGGCCGGGCCGGCGACCACGCCGCTGGTGAGCAGGATGCCCTCCCACGAGCGCGGGTACAGTTCCGCCGCACGCGTGGCGACCATGGCGCCCCACGACTGGCCGTGCAGCAGCGTACGGCGCGGCGTGGCGACGTGCTCGATGAAGATGCGCCGTACCCGCTCGGTGTCTTCGGCGGCGGTAGTGACCGCGAAGCCGCCCTGGCGGAACACCGAGCCGGCCCATGCATGGCCCTCGCGCACCGTGATCGCCCAGCGTGCGATATCCTCGTCGGCGCGCGAGCGCTGCGGCGGTCCCAGCGAGGGTCCGCCGTGCGCATGCACCACCAGCACGCCGCTCCACTTCGCCGGCATCACGATCAGGTAGTGGGAATCGGCGGAGTCCTGGCCGCGCAGGCAGCGGGCGCCTTCGGGCACGCCGGCCGGGCAGACCTCGGCGCGGGGCGGGGCTTCGGGCGGGAACGCGGGCGTCGTGGCGCAGCCAGCGAGCAGGGCGAGGGCGGCCAGAGGGAGGAGGGAGCGCTGGCGCAGCGGGCGGCGGGCGGAGGTTGGCATCGGGCAGACGGCGTTGACCGGCAGGTGGATCAGCACCGGAGAATTCTCCGTCGCGGTCGTCCTGTCAACTGCCTGCCTGCCAGCGCAAGGGCCTGTGCGATCCTCATCCGCATTGGCCCTCACTGTTTTCCCGTCAGCGAATCGACGACTGGTATCGCCGCAGTGCCTGCGGACGGGGCGTGGTTGCCAGGGGCTGAGGTGCCCCTGGCCGCGAAGGTCCTGCTGCCTACTCCGCCTCTGCGCGCGGATCCCGCCGCATCAGCCCTTCGACCGCTTCAGCGGGCTTCATCCTGCCCTCGAGCACCTGGCAGACCGCCTCGGTGATCGGCATCTCGACGCCGCTGTCCCGAGCGAGCGCGGCCAGCGACCGGGCGCTGGACACGCCCTCGGCCACGTGGCCGAGCGTGCCCAGGATCTCGGTCAAGGGCACGCCCTGCGCCAGCCGCAATCCGACCTGCCGGTTGCGCGACAGGTCGCCGGTGCAGGTGAGGATCAGGTCGCCGGCGCCGCTCAGGCCCATCAAGGTGTCCGGGCGTCCGCCGAGCTTCAGCCCGAGGCGGGTCAGTTCGGCCAGGCCGCGGGTGATCAGCGCGGCGCGGGCATTGAGCCCGAGTGCCAGGCCGTCGCAGATGCCGGCGGCGATCGCCATCACGTTCTTCGCGGCGCCGCCGATCTCCACGCCGATCACGTCGGTGGACGAGTACACGCGCAGGCGGCTGCCGTGCAGCGCATGCGCGGTGGCGCGCGCGAACGCGGCGTCGGTAGAGGCAAGCGTCAGCGCCGCCGGCAGGCCGCGCGCGATCTCGGCGGCGAAACTGGGGCCGGACAGCACGCCGCTCGCGGCAGCGCCGGTGCGCATGCGCGCGATGATCCGGTGCGGCAGTTCGCCAGTGGCGGCGTCGAAGCCCTTGCAGGCCCAGACCAGCGGCCGTTCGCTGGCGCCCGGGATCGCCTCGACGCGTGCCAGCGTCGCCGCAAGCGCCCCGGTCGGCACGACGGCGAGGATCAGCGCGGCATCGGCCAGGCAGCGGCTCAGGTCCGCGTCGACCACGATAGACGCCGGCAAACGGTGCCCGGGCAGGTAGCGCAGGTTCTCGCGGCTGGCCTGAAGGTCTGCGGCCTGCGCCGGGTCGCGCGTCCATAGCGCGACGGCATGCCGGTCTGCGAATGCCGTCGCCAGCGCCGTGCCCCATGCGCCGGCGCCGAGCACGGTGATGTTCACAGGCCGAACACCTGGTTCACGTGGATGAAGCCGTTCGCACCGTCGCGATGGCGCACCCGCACCCAGTCTCCGACCGGGGCCTCGACCATGTCCAGCACCACGTCGCGGCCGACGCGCAGCACGACCGCTCCGCGTTCGGACGGGCTGTCGCGCAGCGTGGCCATGGTCGCGCGCACGAGCACCGTGCGCGCGGTGGACAGTGACCGTGTCTCGACCCACGAGGTGTCGCCGGTTGCATCGCGTACCCGTGCCCAGCCTTCGATCACGCTCGCCACCTGCAGCGGGTAGCCGCGCCCGACCACCCACATGCGTTTCGCCTTGGTCGAGGGGGCGTCGTAGAGGACCGCCGCAGGCTCGCCGATCGAGCGGAAGTCCTGCGCGGCGGCTGGCAGCGCGATCAGCGCCAGCAGCGCCGAAAGCAACCCGAGTGCGGCAGCCACGCCGGCGCGGGCAGGGCCGGTCGGCGTGGTAGCCCGGTGGCGGTCCGGACGGCGGAAGGTCGGCATCATGCTGCCCGACACGTCGTCGCGGTGCCGCGGCCGGTCAGTGTGCCTGGCCGTCTGCAGCCTGCGCCCCGGCAGCCTGCGCCTGCTGCTCGTACAGCATCTCGAAGTTGATCGGTTGCAGCACGATCGGCATGAAGCCGGCACGCACCGACACGTCGGACACCACCTCGCGCGCGTACGGGTACAGCAGGTTCGGGCAGGTGATGCCCAGCACCTGCGGCAGCATGTCGGGCAGCACGCCGGAGATGCGGAAGATGCCGCCCTGGACGACTTCGATCAGGAACAGCGTCTTGTCGCCCATCTTCGCGGTGACGGTGACCGTCAGCGTCACGTGGTAGGCGTCGTCTCGCACATGCTTGCCGTCGGTGTGCAGGTTCAGGTCGACGGCCGGCTGCCCCTGTTCCATGAAGATCATCGGGGCGTTGGGCACCTCGAGCGAGAGGTCCTTGATGTAGAGCTTCTCGATCGCGAACTGCGGTTGCGTCGCGCCTGCTGCGGGTACGGTTTCAGTCATGGTCGGTCCGGTGGTGTCTTGCCGCGCATGCGGCGGGTATATGAATCCAGTGTTGCCGGCATGTTACCGGAGCCATGCGTCCGGCTTGTTGCAACGGTTCACGGCGCGGCCCTGCGACGTTCAGGCACCGGCGAGCAGCGGGTCGAGCCCGCCGGCACGGTCGAGCGCGGACAGGTCGTCGAAGCCGCCGATATGGCGCTCGCCGATGTAGATCTGCGGCACGGTGCGCCGGCCGGTGAGTTCGATCATCCGGTCGCGGATCGCGGGGTCGGCGTCGATGCGGATCTTCTCGATCTCGGTGACGCCCTTCGCGCGCAGCAGCCGCTCGGCCATCTGGCAGTACGGACAGACGGCGGTCGCATACATCGTGATCTTCGGCATCGCTGCGGCTCCTGTTCGTGTTCGCTCTGCTTCGTTTCGCTGTCGCTCGATCGGGGCGGTGCGCTCAGCCCTTGGCGCCCTTCTGGATCGGAAGGTTCGCCTGCTCCCAGGCGGTCAACCCGTCGCGCAGTTTGACCGCCTCGGTGAAGCCGGCCTTGCGGAAGGCGTTGGTGGCCGCCCCCGAGCGTTGGCCGTTGCGGCAGTGGACGATGATCGGCTTCGCCTTGTGCTTCTCGAATTCCTTCAGGCGCGTGCCCACCTCGGCGGCAGGCACGTTGCGCGCGTGCGGGATGTGCCCGGCCTCGAACTCGGTCGGGTCGCGCACGTCGATCAGCAGCGCGTCCTTGCGGTTGATCAGGTTGACGGCGTCGGTCACGCCGATCTCGTTGGTGCCGTTGACCAGGCTCATCAGCAGCGGCCACGCGAGCAGCGAGCCGCTGACCACGGCCACCGTCACCAGCAGGATGTTCTGTTGCAGGAATTCCCAGACACTCACTCGGTGCGCTCCAGCGGTTGGCCAGTGACAAATGCCACCGGCCCGGATACGACGGGCGCGTATTATGAAGTAGGATCATCGTCCATGCTCACTCCTGCGCCCATGACTGCCCAGCCGCCTTCCGAGACGTCCTCCCCCGCGCCTGCGCCGGCCCGCCCGGCCGGCATCACCCCGGTGCTGCTGCTGATCCTCGATGGCTTCGGCTATCGAGAGGGCGGCGACGACAACGCGGTATTCCACGCCCGCAAACCGGTGTGGGACGGTCTGTGGCGCGACTGCGCGCACACCACCATCGATGCCTCCGAGCGCCATGTCGGCCTGCCGGGTGGCCAGATGGGCAATTCCGAGGTCGGTCACCTGAACATCGGTGCCGGCCGCGTGGTGTACCAGGAACTGACGAAGATCGACCACGCCATCGAGACCGGCACCTTCGCCACCAACGCCACCCTGCTCGGCGCGATCGCGGCCGCGAAGGCCTCCGGCGGTGCGCTGCATGTGCTCGGTCTCGCCTCGCCCGGCGGCGTGCACTGCCACGAGTCGCACCTGGCGGCGATGGTCGAGCTGGCCTTCGCCAACGGGCTGCAGCGGGTCTACGTGCATGCCTTCCTCGACGGGCGCGACACGCCGCCGAAGAGCGCCGAGCCGACGCTGGTGATGCTGGAGAAGGTGCTGGCGAAAGCCGGGTCGCCGGCCGACGCACGCATCGCGTCGATCGTTGGCCGCTACTTCGCGATGGATCGCGACAAGCGCTGGGAGCGGGTGCAGGTCGCCTTCGACCTGATGACCCTCGGTCGGGCCGGCTTCACCGCCAGCAACCCGCTCGAGGGCCTGGCGGCAGCGTATGCACGTGGCGAGTCCGACGAGTTCGTGCAGGCGACCACGATCGTGCCGCCGGGCACCTCGCCGGCGACGATGCGCGACGGCGATGCGGTGGTGTTCATGAACTTCCGTGCCGACCGGGCGCGCGAGATCACCCGCGCGATCACCGACCCGGCCTTCGACGGCTTCGTGCGCGAAGCGCAGCCGAAGCTGTCGACCTTCGTCACGCTGACCCGCTACGGCGACGAGTTCGACGCGCTGCCGGCGGCGTTCCCGCCCGACTCCATCCGCAACGGCTTCGGCGAGTACCTGGCGTCGCGCGGGCTGACGCAGCTGCGCATCGCCGAGACCGAGAAGTATGCGCATGTCACCTACTTCTTCAACGGTGGCGTCGAGGATCCCTACGCCGGCGAGTCGCGCGTGCTGGTGCCCTCGCCGAAGGTCGCCACCTACGACCTCAAGCCCGAGATGAGCGCGTTCGAGGTCACCGCCCAGCTCGAGGCCGCGATCGCCAGCCGCAGCTACGACGCAATCATCTGCAACTACGCAAACTGCGACATGGTCGGCCACACCGGCAACTTCGAGGCGGCTCGGCAGGCGGTGGAGGCGATCGACACCTGTGTCGGACGGGTGGTGGCCGCCATGCGCGCCGCCGGCGGCGAGGTGCTGATCACCGCCGACCACGGCAATGCAGAGATGATGCTCGACCCGGAATCGAAACAGGCCCACACCGCGCATACGCTGAACGTCGTGCCGCTGGTGCATGTCGGCCGGCTGGCGAAGATCGCCGACGGTGGTGCGCTGCAGGACATCGCGCCGACGCTGCTGCGCATGATGGGCGTTCCGCAACCGCCGGAGATGACCGGCCGCCCGCTGGTCTCGTTCGACTGATCGTCAAGCCGCGACTTCCACCCGCCCCGGCGCCGGGGGCTGCCCGGCAGGTGCCGGTGGGCATTCGGCGCCCGCCGCCGCAGCGTCCGGTCGCGGCGCTGGCCGTGCTCTGCATCCTGACGATGGTGGCTGCCCCGGCCGGGGTGCCGAGTGCACGGGCATCCGATGCCCGGCCGGCCGCGGTCTCCCCGAAGGCGGCCGACAGCGCGCGCGGCGAACTGCAGGAACTGCGTCAGCGCATCGAGGCGCTGCAGAAGAAGGTGGCCGGCGCGGAAGAGCTGAAGTCCGAGGCGGCCGACGCACTGCGCGAGTCCGAGCGGGCGATCAGCGACGCCAACCGCCGGCTGTTCGAGATCGCCAGCGAGAAGAAGGCGGTGAACGATGAGATCGCCCGGCTGTCGGGCGAATCGGGCACCGTCGAGGCGCGGGTACGGGCCCAGCAGGAACGCCTCGGGCGCCTGCTGCAGCGCCGGTACGTGGCGGGCGACCCGGATCCGCTCCAGCTCGCGCTGTCCGGCGAGAACCCGGCCGAGGCGGCGCGCCTGCTGCACTACTATGGCTACCTGCATCGCGGCTACCTCGAGCAGATCGAGGCGCTGCGCAGCGAACTGGGGCGGCTGGCCACCCTGTCCGGCGAACGGAAGAAGAAGGGCGCCGAACTGGCCGCGCTCGAGGCCGAGGCAGGGCGCGAACGCGGCCGGCTGGAGGCCGAGCGCGGCCGCCACCAGGCGGTGCTGGCGCGCGCGTCCCGGGACATCGAGGCGAGCCGGCGCCAGATGGCGACGCTGCGCCGGGACGAGGACCGCCTGACGCGCCTGGTCGAGCAGATCGCCCGCATGCTGGCCGAGCGCGAGCGCGCCCGCGCGCGGGAGGCTGCCGCGCGCGAGGCGCAGGCAAAGGCGAAGGCGGCGCGCGAGGCGACCAAGGCCCAGCGCGATGCGAAGGCAGCCGAGCGCAGCGGCCGCCCGACGGGCGAGCAGCCGCCGGCGCCGGAGCGTCCGTCCGGCCGCGTGGCCGAGGCGCAGGCGCCCGGACACACTGGTGCTGCGCCTCGGAGTGACGAAGGCACCGGCGGACGCGTTGCGCGCAACGAGCGGATCCCCGAACCGGGCGTGCCGGCCGGCGTGTTCGCGACGCTGAAGGGACGCCTGGCGCTGCCGGTGGCCGGCGACATCGCCAACCGGTTCGGGCAGCCGCGCGCCGACGGCGGCCTGCAGTGGCGCGGCATCACGATCATCGCCCGCCCGGGGCAGGAAGTGCGCTCGGTCGCGCCCGGCCGGGTGGTCTTCGCCGACTGGCTGCGCGGCTTCGGCAACCTGCTGATCGTCGACCATGGCGACGGTTACATGACGCTCTACGGCAACAACGAGTCGCTGCTGCGCCGGGTCGGCGACCCGGTGCGTGGCGGCGACCCGGTGGCCACCGTCGGGTCCAGCGGCGGCTCCGGGCAGGCCGGCCTGTACTTCGAACTGCGCCACCAGGGCAGGCCGATCGACCCGCTCGGTTGGTCGGCCACGCGCTGAACGAAGCGTTACCAGCAAGGCAGTGTTGACGTAACTTCCAGCTCACGAAGGCATTGGACAAGCTGCTAACATGCCTGCTGTACCAGTGCGTCCCGCTGCCCTCCCATTGCTTTACCTTCGCTGACCGTCCCGGTCCGGCGTCAACTTTCCAGAGGTCACCGCTTCTACATGTCCCGGCCGTTGGGTTCACTCATGCGCAACAAGGCAAGCCAGATCGGGCTGATCTGCGTCGGCGTCGTGCTCGGCGTGCTGGTCAGCCTGAACTTCTCCGCGGTCGCCCAGCGCGAGGCGCCGAGCCCGCTGCCGATCGAGGACCTGCGGGTGTTCACCGAGGTGTTCGCCCGGATCAAGAGCGACTACGTCGAGACGGTGGAAGACCGCAAGCTGTTCACCGAGGCGATCAACGGCATGCTGTCGGGCCTCGATCCGCACTCCGCCTACCTCGACCAGGATGCGTTCAAGGAACTGCAGGTCGGCACGCAGGGCGAGTTCGGCGGCCTCGGCATCGAGGTCGGCATGGAAGATGGCCTGGTTCGCGTGGTCTCGCCGATCGACGACACGCCGGCCTCGCGCGCCGGCCTGCGTCCGGGCGACCTGATCATCCGCCTCGACGAGACGCCGGTGAAGGGCATGACCCTTAACGACGCAGTACGCCGGATGCGCGGCAAGCCGAACACCAACATCACGCTCACCATTTCGCGCCGCGGCGAAGAGAAGCCGATCGTGGTCACGCTGACCCGCGCGGTGATCAAGATCCAGAGCGTACGCTCGGCGGTGATGGAGCCTGGCTACGGTTACATCCGGCTGACCCAGTTCCAGGAGCACACCGGCGAGAGCCTGGCGCGCGCCATCGAGCGCGTGTGGAAGGAGAACAACGGCAACATGCGCGGGCTGGTGCTCGACCTGCGCAACGATCCGGGCGGCCTGCTCAACGGGGCGGTCGCCGTGTCCGCCGCCTTCCTGCCGCAGAACGCGCTGGTTACCTACACCGACGGCCGTGCGCCCGATTCCCGGATGAAGCTCAACGCCAGCCCCGAGTTCTACCTGCGCGGCGCGTCGCAGGGCGACTACCTGCGCGGTCTGCCCAAGGAAGTGAAGTCGGTGCCGCTGGTGGTGCTGATCAACGGCGGCTCGGCATCGGCCTCGGAGATCGTCGCCGGCGCGCTGCAGGACCACAAGCGCGCCACGATCATCGGCACGCAGAGCTTCGGCAAGGGATCGGTGCAGACCATCCTGCCGCTGACCAACAACACGGCAATCAAGCTCACCACTGCGCGCTACTTCACGCCGAACGGCCGCTCGATCCAGGCCAAGGGCATCACGCCAGACATCGTGGTCGAGGACCCGAGCAACCCGAGCGACGGCCAGCGCATCCGCGAAGCCGACCTGAACCGCCACCTGAGCGATGGCAAGGGCGGCGAGTCGAAGGCGTCGCCGCGGCCGCGTCCCGATGCGAAGAAGGAAGAACCGGCCCGTCCGCGTGTCGAGCCGATCAAGCTCGAGCCCGGCCAGGTGTTCTCGCGGGAAGACTTCCAGCTGATGCAGGCCCTGAACCACCTGAAGGGCCAGCCGGTGCTGCGCGAACTGCCGGTGGCCGCCACGGCGGCGCCGGTGGCTGCTGCCGCACGCTGATCGCAAGGCCTGGCGCCGGTCCCCTGACGGGGGCCGACGCCACTGCGCACCACCGAGATGGATGACGACCAGCTCACCCGCTACAGCCGCCACATCCTGCTCGACGAGATCGGGATCGACGGCCAGCAGCGCCTGCTCGACAGCCGGGTGCTTCTCGTCGGGGCGGGCGGGCTCGGGTCACCCGTCGCGCTGTACCTGGCCAGCGCCGGCATTGGCGAGCTGGTGGTCTGCGACGCCGATCGCGTCGACCTGACCAACCTGCAGCGGCAGGTCGCGCATACCACCGACACTATCGGCCAGCTGAAGGTCGAGTCGATCCGCCGTGCGATGCATGCGATCAACCCGGCCACGCGGGTGGTCGCGTTGGCGCAGCGGCTGGAAGGCGACGCGCTGCTGCAGCGGGTCGCCGAGGCCGACGTGGTCGTCGACGCCAGCGACAACTTCGCGACCCGCTATGCGCTGAACGCGGCCTGCGTGCGCTTGCGCAAGCCGCTGGTCTCCGGGGCCGCGATCCGCTTCGATGGCCAGTTGTCGGTGTTCGACCTGCGCAGCGACGACGGCCCCTGTTACCACTGCCTGTTCCCGCAGGAGCCAGGCATGGCCGATGCGGAGGAGCGTTGCGCGGTGATGGGCGTGTTCGCGCCGCTGGTCGGCGTGGTCGGCGCGATGCAGGCCGGCGAGGTGCTCAGGCTGGTCGTCGGCACCGGTCGCTCGCTCTCCGGGCGGCTGCTGCTGTTCAGTGCGCGCGAGGCGGAGTGGCGCGAGGTGCGGGTGAAGCGCGATCCGGCATGCGCAGTCTGCGCGGTGCGCGGCAACGGCTGAGGGCGCGGTCGGAAAATGGGGTCAGGTCGACAGCAGGATCTTCCGCTGCTCGGCCCAGAACTGGGACGGATCGCGGGCGAAGCCACTCTTGGCGAACTGGTGCCAGCGGCCGACCACGAAGGCCATGATCGCATTGGCCTGGGCTGCCACGTCTGCATCTGCCGGCAGTTCGCCCTGGGTCTGCGACAGTCGCAGTGCCTGCTTCAGGGTGGCCTCGATCCGGTCGTGCATCTGGTTGATCCGCGCCTGCAGGCGGACGTTCTCGTGCACCAGCGCCTCGCCAATCAGTACGCGGCTCATGCCCGGGTTCTTCTTGGCGAACGCCAGTAGTACCGCGACCATCGAATCGACCTGCTTCAGGCCGACCGGCTCATCGCTGGCGATCCTGTTCACCAGGCTGAACACCGTCTGCTCGATGAATTCGATCAGACCCTCGAACATCTGGGCCTTGCTCGCGAAATGGCGGTACAGCGCAGCCTCGGATACGTCGAGGCGAGCCGCGAGCGATGCGGTGGTGATCTTCTCCGGGCTCGGTACTTCGAGCATTTCAGCGAGTGTCTGCAGGATCTGCAGCCTGCGTTCGCCGGTGCGGGGCGGCATGTTGCATCCTCCTCGGAAGGCTTCCAGCCTTGTAGCCGGAGCCGCAACGACCCGGTGGCCGGGAACCCCGGCGACGCGAGTTGTGAGTACACGCTTCGTTCAGAAGCCCAATTCTATGCAGAAAGTGCTGCAGGCGTGAGGGAAAAATGCAGAGTGACACAGTGCATTCTTCGCGGCCCTGCGGAGGCGAGCCGCACCGGCGCTCCGGGCAGTCAGCGCAGCTGTGCGACGCAGCGCGTCATCTCGCGCAGGTCGGTCACCATCAGGTCGACATGGCCCGGCCGTCGCACCCGCAGCAATCCCGGCTTGCGGCGCACGATGTAGACCGTGCGCATGCCGAGCCTGCGCGCGGTGGCGAGGTTCTCCAGCGAATCCTCGACCATGATGCTGCGCCGCGGGTCGATCCGGTGCCGGCGGAACAGCTCCCGGAAGCCGCGCACATCCGGCTTGGGCCGGTAGCCGGTGTGCTCGATGGTGAACACACCGTCGAACAGGTCGGTGATCCCGAGCACGTCCAGCACCGCCCGGCAGTAGCGTTCCGGCGAATTGGAGAACACCACCTTGCGGCCGGGCAGCCGGTGCAGCATGCCGCGCAGGCCCATATCGTGGATCACCATCCGGTCGAGTTCCGGGAACTGGTGGGTCTCGTGCAGGAAGTGGTCCGGGTCGGTGTCGTGGTGCTTCATCAGCCCGAGCAGCGTCGCGCCGTACTGCAACCAGTAGCGGCGGCGCAGCGCGCTCGCCTCGGCCTCGGCAAGCCCGAGGTGCCGCATCACGTACTCGGTCATCGACCGGTTCATGTGCGGGAAGATGTGCGGCGTGCAGTAGTGCAGCGTGTTGTCGAGGTCGAAGACCCAGGTGCCGGCCCGGGCCATCAGGTGCAGCCCCTCATCGGCTGCGGATCATCGTGCCGACGCCCTGGTCGGTCATGATCTCCAGCAGCACGCAGTGGTCGACCCGGCCGTCGATGATGTGCACCGACGAGACGCCGCCGCGGGCGGCATCCAGCGCCGAGGAGATCTTCGGCAGCATGCCGCCGGAGATGGTGCCGTCGGCGAACAGTTCGTCGATGCGGCGTGCGGTCAGGCCGGTGAGCAGGTTGCCCGCCTTGTCGAGCACGCCAGGCGTGTTGGTGAGCAGCATCAGCTTCTCGGCCTTCAGGATCTCGGCCACCTTGCCGGCCACCAGGTCGGCGTTGATGTTGTAGGTCTCGCCGGTCGAGCCGGAGCCGATCGGTGCGATCACCGGGATGAAGCCGCTCGAGGTCAGGGTCTGGATGATGCTGGGATCGACCGATTCGATCTCGCCGACCTGGCCGATGTCGATCTTCTCGTCCGGGTTCTCCATCCGCGCGACCATCATCTTGCGGGCACGGATCAGGCCGCCATCCTGGCCGGTGAGCCCGACCGCCTTGCCGCCGGCGCTGTTGATCAGCTCGACGATCTCCTTGTTGACCTGGCCGGCGAGCACCATCTCGACGATGTCCATCGTCTCGGCGTCGGTCACGCGCATGCCCTGCACGAACTCGCCCTTCTTGCCGACGCGGGCGAGCAGCTGCTCGATCTGCGGTCCCCCGCCATGCACCACGACCGGATTCAGGCCGACCAGCCGCAGCAGCACGACGTCGTGCGCGAACGACTGCTTCAGCTTCTCGTCGGTCATCGCATTGCCGCCGTACTTGATGACCACGGTGCGGCCGTGGAAGCGGCGGATGTAGGGCAGCGCCTCGGACAGGACCTGGGCTTTCTGCGTGGCGGTCAGCGGGGCGGGATCGGTCATCGGGCGGGGCGCACCTTCGGCGGCATCTGGGGTTGTCCGGGATTCCCGGAGGGCTGGGAGCGTGATTCTAGCCGCGCCGCGCTGCTGCATGCAGCCCGATGTTCCACGGTTTGCGGCCGAGGATCCTGCCGTCGATGCCCCCGCCCGTCCACCGCCCCTGCCGGGCACCGGGCAGGGGCGGCAGGATCGCCTGCGCGCCCGGCACCGCTGCAACGATCAGCGGATCTCGAGCCGCTTCGCCGAGGCGACCGCCTTCTTCGGCAGGCGCAGCTCGAGCACGCCGTCGTTGTACTTCGCTTCGGCCGCATCCTCGTCGATCGCGTCGGCGAGCTGGAACGCACGGTACAGCTTGCCGTAGTAGCGCTCGCTGCGCAGCACGCGGCCGTCCTTGTTCGCCTCGCGCTGGTTGCGCACCTCCGCGCTGATCGCGACATCGTTGCCGTCGATCGTCACATGGATGTCGTCGCGCGAGACGCCGGGCAACTCGGCATGCACGGCGTAGGCCTTCTCGTCCTCCGTCACCTCGACGCTGAACGGACGCGCGGCACCGGTGGGGGCGGTGCCGGTCGCACCGACCGGGCGTACCAGGAAGCCCTGGAACAGGTTGTTGAACATGTCGTCGATCGATTCGTTGCGGATCAGCTGTGCCATGGATGCCTCCATCAGATGGATAGGAAGGATGTCGCACCCGGCGTCGATGCCGGTGGTCGGGCGGTGTCTGCAGCTTCCGACGGCACGACGCCCGCCTACGGTAGATGTGCACCGCACCGGCTTTTTCAAGGGTCCGAGGGGGGCTGTCATGGGCGGGGGAGCGAGGGCGGTCGGCTATACTCGATCGTTTCCCGGAAGGCTTGAAGATGCTGATCCAGAGGTTGCTGAACCGTCCCGCCGGGCGCGTCATGTGCGTGCTGGCGTTCCTCTTCTGCAGCGCCGCGGCCCCGCTGGCACACGCCCAGCCCGGCGCGTTGCCGGTCCCGGTGCCGCCGTCGATCAATGCGCGCGCATACCTGCTGGTCGACTTCGCGACCGGGCAGGTGCTGGCCTCGCAGGCCGCGGACGACCGGTTCGAGCCGGCATCGCTGACCAAGCTGATGACCGCCTACCTCACGTTCAATTCGATCCGCCAGAAGCGGTTGATGCCGACCCTGGTAGTGCCGGTGTCCGATCGTGCGCGCAAGGCCGAGGGATCGCGCATGTTCATCGAGCAGCGCATCCCGGTGACGGTTGAAGAGCTGGTACGCGGCATGATCATCCAGTCGGGCAACGATGCCAGCATCGCGCTGGCCGAGGCGGTCGCCGGCGGCGAGGATGCGTTCGCCGATGCGATGACCCGCGAGGCGCAGCGGCTGGGCATGAAGAACACCTCGTTCCGCAACTCGACCGGCCTACCTGATCCGAAGCACTACAGCACCGCGTCGGATCTCGCGCGGCTCGCGCAGTCGATCATCCGCGACTTTCCCGAGTTCTATTCGCTCTACTCGCAGCGCGATTTCACCTACAACAAGATCAAGCAGCCCAACCGCAACCGGCTGCTCTGGCTCGATCCGTCGGTCGACGGCATGAAGACCGGCTTCACCGAGGCAGCCGGCTTCTGCCTGGTAACCTCCGCGAAGCGCGGGGAGCGCCGGCTGATCGCGGTGGTGCTGGGCGCACCGTCGGAGAGCGCGCGCATCAGCGAGAGCCAGAAGCTGATCAACTACGGCTTCCAGTTCTTCGACAACTTCCGCCTGTACGCGGCGCGACAGCCGGTGGCCTCGCTGGCGGTGTGGAAAGGATCCTCGCGCACGGTCGAGGCCGGCTTCGAGTCCGACCTGGTTGCCACCCTGCCGGCCGGCAGCGGGCCGCGCGTCAAGGCTGATCTGGAGAGCGTGCAGCCGCTGGTAGCGCCGATCGCCGCCGGGCAGCGCGTGGGCACGCTCAAGCTAACGCTGGACGGCCGTCCGCTGGCAGAATATCCAGTAGTGGCGCTGCAGGAGGTGCAGACCGCGAACATCTTCAGGCGCACCTGGGACAGCCTGCGGCTCATGATCAAGCAATGACGAGGACACGGCGATGATCGTTCACCTGAATGGCGAGTTCCTTCCGATCGAAGAAGCGAAGATCTCGCCACTCGACCGCGGCTTCATCTTCGGTGATGGCGTCTACGAGGTGATCCCCGTCTACTCGAAGAAGCCATTCAGGATGATGGAACACCTGCAGCGGATGCAGCGGAGCATGGACAAGATCGGGCTGCAGAACCCGCACTCGATCGAGCGCTGGGAAGCGCTGTGCAACGAGATGATCGAGCGCTCGCCACATCCCGACCAGGGCCTGTACATCCAGGTCACCCGTGGCGTCGCGCCGCGCGACCATGCCTTCCCCAAGGACACGACGCCCACCGTGTTCATGATGAGCAACCTGATGCGCAAGGCGCCGGCCGAGTGGTACACCGACGGCGCGGCCGCCATCACCGCGAACGATGACCGCTGGCACAACAACGACATCAAGTCGACCGCGCTGCTGGGCAACGTGCTGGCGCGCCAGAAGTCGGCCGAGGTCGGCGCGGTCGAGACCATCCTGATCCGCGACGGCATGCTCACCGAGGCCTCGTCGAGCAACGTGCTGATCGTCAAGGGCGGCACCATCTTCTCGCCGCCGAAGAGCAACCTGCTGTTGCCCGGCACCACCTTCGACGTCACCATCGAGCTGGCGCAGAAGCACGGCATGCCGCACCAGCTGCGCCCGATCACCGAGGCCGAGCTGCGCGATGCCGACGAGATCTGGGTCACCTCGGCCACGAAGGAAGTGCTCGCGATCACCACCCTCGACGGCAAGCCGGTCGGTACCGGCAAGCCGGGCCCGGTCTGGCAGCAGATGCATGCGCACTACCAGGTGTTCAAGCGCGAGGTGACCGGTTGCTGATGCACTGCGCCTCGGCTGCCGGCACGGGAAGGGAGCTTCCATGGCAATGAACGGCGCATCCGATGGCGGCAAGCCCGCCGCGCCGGTTCCCGGAGGCCAGGATGCCTCCGCGGCCACGGCGGACACACTGATCGTCTATCCGTCGCCGTTCCCGATCAAGGTGATGGGCCCGGCGGCGCCGGGCTTCGTGCCGGCTGTGGTGGCGGTCGTCCAGCGCCACGCCCCCGATTTCGATCCGGCGACGATCGAGACCCGCAGCAGCCGCGAAGGCAAGTACACGAGCCTGACCGCCACCGTGGTCGCCACCTCGCGCGAGCAGCTCGATGCACTCTATCGCGACCTCTGCGACCACCCGATGGTGGTGATGGTCCTCTAGACGCCGTCCCGCATCTCCCGTTTCCCGCGTTTACGACAGGACTCCTGCATGGCCAAGGCAAAGAAAGCGACGAAGAAAGCTTCGAAGAAAGTCGCGAAGAAGGTTGCGAAGAAGGCTGTACCGAAGAAGGCTGTACCGAAGAAGACGGCGGTGAAGAAGCCGGTGCGCAAGGCCGGGCCGGAGAAGGCCGCAAAGAAGGCCACGAAGAAAGTGGCGGACAAAGCCACGAAGAAAGTGGCGAAGAAGGCTGCGAAGAAGGTCGTCGCGAAGCAGGCCGACCCGAAGCCGACCAATCCGCCGCTGCGTACCTTCGTGCGCCGTTCGCCGATCCATGGCCGGGGCGTGTTCGCCAAGGTCGACATCCCCAAGGGCGAGCGGGTCATCGAGTACAAGGCGCGCAAGATCACCTGGGCGCAGGCCGACCGCTGGTACGCCGACGACGAGAGCAAGCCGTCGCACACCTTCCTGTTCACGCTCGACGACAAGTACGTGCTCGACGGCAACAAGGATGCGAACAGCGCCCGCTGGATCAACCACTCGTGCAACCCTAACTGCGAGTCGGACATCGTCGACGGCCGCATCTGGATCGAGTCGATCCGCAACATCAAGGCGGGCGAAGAGCTGTTCTACGACTACAACATCACGCTCGAGACGCCACACACCCCGGCCGAGAAGCGCCGCTGGAGTTGCCGCTGCGGATCGAAGAACTGCCGCGGCACGCTGCTCGGCAAGAAGCGCTGATCGGCTGGCCGCTGGTCAGCCGCCGGCGGCGAACTTCGCGCGCAGGGCCTCGACGCGGCGGCGGTTGACGCCGAGGTCCCAGTAGCCGGTGCGCGAGGCCGAGTGCACATGGAACACGCCGGCCGCCGCGTCCAGCTCGAAGCGCAGGTCGTCGACGAAGCCGAACAGACGGGAACGGTATTCGGCTGCGATCCAGCCCTTGCGCGCATCGACGACGGTTGCGCTTCGATCCTGCTCGAGGAGGCGCATGAGGCGGCCATGCGCAGCCTCGGCCGACCCGGTGAACGCGAACGGTGCGACGCGCTGCGACGGCCGCTCGGCGAGGGAGGATACGCAGTTGGGGCTGTCAGGGCAGGTGGGCAGCATGCTGGCCGATCGGACTGGCCCGGCGCACAGCAGGATCGCGGCCAGCGCGACCATCAGTGCCCGAGGGCGCAAGGGTTTGCAGGACATCGACGCAGTGTGACGCAAGTGGACGTGCCCGCCTAGCGAAGTCGCGCTGCACGCCTACAATCGGGGCATGGACCTGCAGAATGCCGATGACCGCCGCGGCGCCCCGATTGCCCCTGCCGTTGCCGCCGTGCCATGGGTGCGCCGGCTCGGCCGCACCGCCTACCTGGACACCTGGCGCGCCATGCAGGCGTTCACCGACGCCCGCGATGCCGCCACCTGCGACGAGCTGTGGCTGACCGAGCATCCGCCGGTATACACGCTCGGGCTGGCTGGTCGCACCGATCATCTGCATCCGACGGCAACCGATGGCCCGATCGAGGTCGTGCGCACCGACCGCGGTGGCCAGGTGACCTATCACGGCCCCGGGCAGGTGGTGATGTATGTGCTGCTCGACCTGAGGCGCAGGCGCCTCGGCGTGCGGCAACTGGTCCGGATGCTGGAACAGGCCGTGATAGACTGCCTCGGCGAGTCGGGCATCGAGGCGCACGGCAGGGTGGACGCACCTGGGGTGTACGTCGGCGCGGCGAAGATCGCAGCCCTCGGGTTGAAGGTCCGGCGCAGCGCCAGCTACCATGGCCTCGCGTTCAACGTCGACATGGACCTTGCCCCGTTCGCCGCCATCGACCCCTGCGGTTATCCCGGCCTGGCGGTCACGCAGGCGCGCGCGCTGGGCATCGAGCGTTCCACCGCCGAGATCGCCGACCGCCTCGCCGACCTGTTCATCGACAGCCTGCAAGCCAACTTCCCGATCCTCCCAGCATGAGTCCAGTCCCGGTTCCACCGCCTGCCGCCGGCGAGAAACAGAAGGCGCAGGCCAAGACCTCGCGCAACCCGATCCCGATCGTGCCGGTCGGCGTCGCGCTGAAGAAGCCCGACTGGATCCGTGTGAAGGCACCGCTGCCCGATTCCCGCTTCCACGAGATCAAGAAGATCCTGCGCGAGCAGAAGCTGCACACCGTGTGCGAAGAAGCGTCCTGCCCGAACATCGGCGAGTGCTTCGGCAAGGGCACGGCGACCTTCATGATCCTGGGCGACCTGTGCACCCGGCGCTGCCCGTTCTGCGATGTCGGCCACGGCCGTCCGCTGCCGCCGGATCCGGACGAGCCGCGCCACCTCGGCCAGACCATCGCCGCGCTGGGCCTTCGCTACGTGGTGATCACCAGCGTCGACCGCGATGACCTGCGCGACGGTGGCGCGCAGCATTTCGTCGACTGCATCCGCTCGGTGCGCGAGCTGTCGCCGGCCACCACCATCGAGGTGCTGGTGCCCGATTTCCGCGGCCGGCGCGAGCGCGCCCTGGCGATCCTCGATGCCGGTCCGCCGGACGTGATGAACCACAACCTCGAGACTGTGCCGCGTCTCTACAAGGCGGCCCGACCGGGTGCAGACTTCGCGAACTCGCTGCTGCTGCTGAAGGAGTTCAAGGCGAAGCACCCGAAGGTGCCGACCAAGTCGGGGCTGATGGTCGGCCTGGGCGAGACCGACGAGGAGATCCTCGAGGTGATGCGCGAGATGCGGGCGCACGATGTCGACATGCTCACCGTCGGCCAGTACCTGCAGCCGTCCGGGCACCACCTGCCGGTCACCCGGTTCGTGCATCCGGACACCTTCGCCATGTTCGAAGCAGAAGCGATGAAGATGGGTTTCGCCCATGCGGCCTGCGGGCCGATGGTGCGTTCGAGCTACCACGCCGACCAGCAGGCGCACGATGCCGGCGTCGGGCAGATGTCAACCAGAGACGGCTCCGGCGCGCCATCCGGGGCAAACCAGGCAGAAGGCGGAGGGGCACATGCGTGAACACATGGATTCGATCGTCGGTGGACCGGAAGCCGGCGCTTCGCCGATGCGCAGGGACGTGGCTGGGCTGTTGTTGGCCACGGCAGGGCTGCTCTGCCTGCCGGCGTCGCTGCGTGCGCAGGGGCTTGCCAGCATCTCAGGTGCCGACCAGGTCAGTGCGCTGCGTGCAGCCCTGAGTCAGGGGGCGTCCTCGGCGGTATCGCTGCTCGGCACCGCAAACGGCTTCTGGAACAACCCGCAGGTGAAGATCCCGCTGCCCGACACGCTCGAACGGTTGCGCAGCCCGGCGCGCCTGCTCGGCATGGGCGGACAGTTCGATGAACTGCACCAGTCGATCAATAAGGCCGCCGAAGCGGCGGTGCCACAGTCGATCTCGCTGCTGCAGTCGGCGATCAAGTCGATGAGCGTGCAGGATGCGCAGGGCATCCTCACCGGCGGGCAGACGGCCGCTACCGACTACTTCCGCAAGGCCACCAGCGGCGAGCTGTTCAACCGTTTCCTGCCGGTGGTGACGAAGGCGACCGAGAAGGTCGGGCTGGCGCAGCAGTACAACCAGATCGCCGAGCGTGGTGCGTCGCTTGGCGTGGTCGATGCGAAGCAGGCGAAGCTCGAGCCCTACGTCACGAACAAGGCGCTCGACGGCCTGTACCTGATGATCGGCGAGGAAGAGAAGAAGATCCGAGCCAACCCGGTCGGGGCCGCGACGGATGTCGCGCGCCGGGTGTTCGGAGCGGTCGGGCGGTAAGGCGGATCGGCAAGGCGGGTGCGGAACTTTCGATCGCAGGGATTGTCTGTTCCGGCTTGATGCACGGCATGATCGTTTGCCGTGCGCGGCAGAGGGCGCACCCATGTATCGCTCCGGCATCACGATCATCTTCGTGTGTTCACTGACGCTATCGACACCCGCTGCCACGGCAGGGCTGGACCCGCTGAGCGTCGGCGTCAGGGCCCGTGTCGGCGAGAAGAGGGTGCTTGGACAGGTGGCGCCCGAGTCCTTCGACGCTTATGACCTGGTGGCAACCTTTCGCCTGCCCTGGCAGCGCCATCATCCGTCCGGCTGGGGCACAGGTACCCGTCTGATCACGAGCGCCGGCGTCATGCAGGGCGTCGGAAAGACCGCGCTGGTCGTGTCCGCGATACCGGTCGTCACGTTCGGCAGCCAGGATGGCCGCTTCACGCTCGATCTTGGCGCCGGGCTCGCGCTGATCAGCGAGCACCGCTTCGCGAACCAGGACTTCGGCGGCGCCCTCCAGGCTGCGTTGACGTTCGGCGTCGCCGTGCCCCTGTACCGGCGAACCGGGATCGGCTACCGCTTCCAGCATTATTCGGACGCAGGCGCCTACGGATCCCACACCATTGGTGCGGATTTCCACATGCTGGAGTTCACCTACCGCTTCTGATCCGGCCGTCTGGCGGCGACGGACCGGTGGCGACTCGCGCCAGCCTCAGTCGCGATGCATGCCCTGCAGGTGCTGGTGCAAAGGCACGACACCGACGAACACAGCGATCAGCCCGATCGCGAACGCGATGTCGTAGAGCAGCGTGATGCCATCCGCGTTGTGCACGGCCGCACCGGTGATGCATGCGAGCGCCACGACGAACAGGGCTGCGCCTGCCAGCTGGCGCAGGAGCGGGTGCACGGTTGCCGTGCCGTCGGCATCGCGCGTGCGCAGCATCCCGCCAAGCAGCGCGAGGGCCACGGCTGCGACGACGCCCAGTACATAGCCCGAGGCGAGCTCGTAGCTGATGGAGGACGCCGGGTGCGTGGACGGGTCTGCACTGGCGATGCCCAGCGCGTCATGCGCGAAGTCGGTCATGGTCAGTGCCACGAACCAGGCGAGTACTGCAGCGGTGCCCAGGAAGACGCGGGGATCGAGTGCGGCAGGTTCACCGGAGGTCTGCGGTGTGACATTGAAAGGCGTGCCAGCGGGGCTCATGAGGTGGGTCCTCCACGTATCGAGGCGTATGCCTCTCACGAGGTAGACACGACGTGTTGCAGGATGGTTCCCCTGCGTCCGTCCAATGACTCCAGTGGCGTCTCACAAAAGACAAAGGCCGCGGACATATGTCCGCGGCCCGGCATTGCGTTCCCGCTGGGGTGAAGCGTCAGGCGGCGACTTCTGCCCCTGACTTCGACTTCGCGCGCTTGCGCTCGTGCTCGAGCAGGTGGCGCTTGCGCACCCGGATCGACTTCGGCGTGACCTCGACCAGTTCGTCGTCCTCGATGAACTCGACCGCGTACTCGAGCGTGAGCTTGATCGGCGGCACCAGCACGATCGCCTCGTCGGTACCCGATGCGCGCACGTTGGTGAGCTTCTTGCCCTTCAGCGGGTTGACGACCAGGTCGTTGTCGCGCGAATGGATACCGATGATCATGCCTTCGTACAGCTTCTCGCCGGGGCTCACGAACATGCGGCCGCGGTCCTGCAGGTTCCAGAGCGCGAACGCGACCGAGTCGCCGGTGTCCTGCGAGATCAGCACGCCGTTGCGGCGGCCGGCCATCTCGCCCTTGGTCGGCGCATAGTCGTCGAACACATGGCTCATCAGCCCGGTGCCGCGGGTCAGGTTCATGAACTCGCCCTGGAAGCCGATCAGGCCGCGCGCCGGTACCCGGTACTCGAGGCGCACCCGGCCACGGCCGTCCGGCACCATGTCCTGCAGGTCGGCACGGCGCTGGCCGAGGGCTTCCATCACGCCACCCTGGTGGGCGTCTTCGACGTCGACGGTCAGCATCTCGTACGGTTCGCAGGTGACGCCGTCGACCGTGCGGGTGATCACGCGCGGACGCCCGACCGCGAGCTCATAGCCTTCCCGACGCATGTTCTCGATCAGGATGGTCAGGTGCAGTTCGCCGCGCCCGGACACCGCGAACACGTCGGTGTCGCCGGTCTCTTCCACGCGCAGCGCCATGTTCGTCAGCAGTTCCTTCGTCAGCCGCTCGCGGATCTGCCGGCTGGTGACGAACTTGCCTTCGGTCCCTGCGAGCGGTGACGTATTCACCATGAAGTTCATGGTCAGTGTCGGTTCATCGACCTTCAGCGGGACGAGCGCTTCCGGATGATCGACATCGGTCAGCGTGGTGCCGATCGCGAGCTCCTCGATGCCCGAGACCAGCACGATGTCGCCGGCCATCGCCTCGGTCATCGCTACCCGCTCCAGGCCCTGGAAGCCGAGCACCTGGTTGATGCGCGCCTTGCGCTGGGCGGTGTCGCCGTACAGCACTGCGACATCCATCGCCGGGCGCAGCTTGCCGCGCTTGATGCGGCCGACACCGATGCGGCCGACATAGCTCGAATAGTCGAGCGCGGTGATCTGGAGCTGCAGCGGGCCTTCGGTGTCTTCCATCGGCGGCGCGGGCACGCGATCGAGCACGGTCTGCAGCAGCGGCCGCAGGTCGCTGCCGGGTTGCTTCCAGTCGAGCGTCGCCCAGCCCTGCAGCGCCGAGGCGTACACGACCGGGAAGTCGAGCTGTTCCTCGGTGGCGCCAAGCTTGTCGAACAGGTCGAAGGTGTGGTCGACCACCCAGTCGGGGCGTGCGCCGTCGCGGTCGACCTTGTTCACCACGACGATCGGCTTCAGGCCGAGCGCCAGCGCCTTCTTGGTCACGAAGCGCGTCTGCGGCATCGGGCCTTCCACCGCATCGACCAGCAGCAGCACGCCGTCGACCATGCCCAGCACGCGTTCCACTTCGCCGCCGAAGTCGGCGTGGCCAGGAGTGTCGACGATGTTGATGTGGACGCCTTCGAAGTCGAGCGCGCAGTTCTTCGCCAGAATGGTGATGCCGCGCTCCTTCTCGAGATCGTTCGAGTCCATGACCCGTTCGGTCACTTTCTCGTGGGCGGCGAAGGTGCCAGACTGGCGGAGCATTTTGTCGACCAGCGTGGTCTTGCCATGGTCGACGTGGGCGATGATCGCGATGTTTCTGAGTGCGCGGGACATGTGGGGTGGCGTCCGTTCGGTAGGCGAGGGAATCCGCACCGCTCGTGGCGGCATCGGACGGGTCTGCGGCATGGGCGCCGCACGACTCCTGATTCGACGCTGTTAGCGCCGACAAAAACCCGCAAGTCTAGCACGGGCACACTGCAATTCCCTTTCCCAGCCATTACACTAGGCGGTTTGAGTAAACAGGTGGAAAGCCGATGCCTCGCGTTGCCCTCGATCAACTGGCCGAACTGGCCGCCGCCACGCTGGTGCAGGCAGGTGCGGCCCCGGCGCAGGCGGCAGCCACGGCGCGCGCGCTGGTCGCGGCCGACCGCGACGACCTCGCCACCCATGGCGTGTCGCGCATTCCCTTGTATGTCGACCACCTGGCTACCGCCCGCGTCGATGGCAAGGCCCTGCCGGCGATCGTCAACCAGCGCGGCGGGAGCTGCCTGATCGACGTGCATGGCGGCCTCGCCTACGAAGCCTGTGAAATGGCCGTCGGCGAGGCGATCGCCCGCGCACGCAGCCACGGCATCTCGCTGGTCGCGCTCACCAACAGCCACCACTACGGCGCTGCCGTCTACCACCTCGAGCCGATCGCGGCGGCCGGCATGATCGGCCTCGCCCTGACCAACTCGCCGGGTGCCATCAACGCCTGGGGCGGCCGCCGTCCGGTGTTCGGCACCAATCCGATCGCGGCGGCCTTCCCGCGCGCGGACAAGCCGCCGGTTCTCATCGACCTGTCGCTGACGGAGGTGACGCGCGGCAAGATCATGATCGCGGCCAAGGAGGGGCGTCCGATCCCCGAAGGCTGGGCAGTCGACAAGGACGGCAACCCGACCACCGATGCGAAGGCGGCCCTGACCGGAAGCCTGTTCGCGATCGGCGGCGCCAAGGGCGCCATGCTCGCGATGATGGTCGAACTGCTCTGCTGCGGCCTGACCGGCGCGGCACTCGCTTTCGAGAACGACTCGTACTTCGAGCCCGGCAACAAGCCGCGCATCGGACACACGATCATCGCCATCGATCCCGGCTCGACCGCCGGCAGTGCGGTGTACTTCGAACGCGTCGAGGCGCTGATCGCGGCGATGCTCGCCGATCCCGGCGTTCGCCTGCCGGGTGACCGTCGCCATGCGGCCCGTGCCCGGGCAGCAGACGAGGGGGTCGACATCCCCGACCCGCTTTACCGACAATTGCAGCAACTGGCTGGCCGCGCCTAGGGACATCGGGTCCCTGCATTGCCGCTCCAAGACCGCTTTACCTACCGATGGAAACGACATGACCGACAAGACGCTGACGCTTACCGTCAACGGCGGCACGCACACGGTGCAGTGCGACCCTGAAACCCCGCTGCTCTACATCCTGCGCAACGACCTGTCGCTGAAGGGGGCCCGCTATGGCTGCGGGCAGGGGCAGTGCGGCGCCTGCACGGTGCTGGTCGACGGCAAGGCCGTGCAGTCCTGCAACGTCCCGGTGTCCGATTTCGCCGGCAAGTCGGTCACCACGATCGAAGGGCTGGGCACGGCCGAGGCGCCGCACCCGCTGCAGCAGGCCTTCATAGACGAGCAGGCGGCGCAGTGCGGCTACTGCGTCACCGGCATCGTGATGAGCGCCAAGGCATTGCTCGACGCCAACCCGAAGCCCACCCGGGCCGAGATCACCGCCGCGCTGCGCGACAACCTGTGCCGCTGCGGGACCCATGCCCGGATCATCCGTGCCGTCGAGCGCGCCGCCGCGGCGATGGCCGCCTGATCCTGCCCGAACAGCCCAAGAGGTCACGAACGATGTCGCGTACCAACGATTCCTCCCCGCTGCCTGGCAGCCTTTCGGTCAACCCCATCCTGGACAAGTGGGTGCGCCTGGTGCCCGGCGGCACCGGCCCCGCATCCCATTCGGTCACCGTGTCGCCCGGCAAGGTCGACATCGGCCAGGGCATCTCCACCGCGCTGGCGCAGATCGCCGCCGATGAACTCGATGTCTCGCTGTCGCGCATCGTCATGCGCCCGGCCGGCACGGACACCTCGCCGAACGAGGAGATGACCTCGAGCAGCCTGTCGATCGAACACAGCGGCATTGCCATCCGCTTCGTCTGTGCCGAGATCCGCGGCACCCTGCTGCAGAAGGCCGCGCAGAAACTGGGCGTCAGCGCCGAGCGCCTGGTGGTCGAGGACGGCACGATAAGCGTCGCCGGCGGCGGCGCCAGCGTCACCTACTGGGACCTGCTCGAACCCGGCCTGTTCCAGCGCGAGGCCACTGCCCAGTTCCGGCCGAAGGCCGTGGAAGATTTCAGGCTGATCGGCACCGACGTGCCGCGGCTGGACATCCCGGCGAAGGTGACCGGCAAGCCCAGCTACGTGCACGACATGGTGCTGCCCGGCATGCTGCACGGTCGCGTGGTGCGTCCGCCGAGCTATGACGCACGGCTGCTGTCTATCGACGACGAGGCCGGCCTGCGTGCGATGCCCGGACTGGTCGAGGTGGTGCGCGACGGCAGCTTCCTCGCGGTGGTCTGCGCGAAGGAAGAGCAGGCGATCCGCGCGGCACGCGCGCTGCGCAACCGCGCGAAATGGGACGACCGTACGAACCTCCCCGCCCAGGGCGCGGTGTACGACCACCTGAAGACGCTGCCCAAGACCGTGCACGTGGTGCACGAGAAGACCGATGACGCGGCGAAGGCAAAGGCCGCGAAGACGATGAAGGCTGCGTTCACCAAGCCGTACATCGCGCATGCCTCGATCGGGCCGTCCTGCGCGGTGGCGGTCTGGAATGACGGCAAGCCCGAGATCTGGTCGCACAGCCAGGGCATCTTCCCGCTGCGCGTCGACCTGTCCAAGTCGCTGCGCATGCCCGAGGCGGACATCACCGTGCACCATGCGGAAGGTGCCGGTTGCTACGGCCACAATGGCGCGGACGATGCCGCCCTCGATGCCGCGCTGGTCGCGCGCGCGGTGCCCGGCCGTCCGGTCAAGCTGCAGTGGTCCCGCGAAGACGAGTTCCAGTGGGAGCCCTTCGGTCCGGCGATGAGCGTCGAGGTCAGCGCCTCGCTCGATGCGGCAGGCAACATCGTCGACTGGACGCATGAACTCTGGAGCAACACCCAGAGCACCCGTCCCGGCCGGCAGCCGGAAGGCACCTGGCTGATGGCCGGCTGGCACCTGGCCGACCCGCTGCCCAAGCCGCCGCCGCGGATGATCCCGCTGGCCGGTGGCGGCGGCAGCGACCGCAATGCGGTGCCGCTGTACGACCTGCCGAACTCGAAGGTGATCCACCACTTCATCACCGAGATGCCGGTGCGGGTGTCGGCGCTGCGCTCGCTCGGCGCGTTCGCCAACGTGTTCGCGATCGAGACCTTCATGGACGAACTGGCCGAGGCGGCCGGCGTCGACCCGGTCGAGTACCGGCTGCGCCACATGAAGGATCCGCGCGCGCGCGCGGTGATCGAGGCCGCGGCCGACCGGGCCGGCTGGAAGTCGCGCAAGGCGTCCGACGGCACGACCGGCATGGGCATTGCGTTCGCCCAGTACAAGAACAAGCAGAGCTACTGCGCGGTGGTGGCCGAGGTGTCGCTCGAGGAAGACCTGCGCGTCACCCGTTGCGTGGCGGCAGTCGAGGCCGGGCTTGCGATCAACCCGGACGGCATCATCAACCAGACCGAGGGCGGCGTGATCCAGGCGGTGTCGTGGACGCTGAAGGAGGCGGTGCCGTTCGATCCGTCCGGCGTGCGCTGCATGACCTGGGACGACTACCCGATCCTGCGCTTCGACGAGGTGCCGGAGGTCGACGTGGTGCTGATCGACCGGCCCGACCAGAAGTCGCTCGGTGCCGGCGAGGCGGCCCAGGGTCCGACCGGGGCGGCGATCGCCAATGCGCTCGCGCATGCGATCGGCGTGCGCGTGCGCGACCTGCCGCTGACGAAGGACCAGATCGCGAAGGCACTGGTCTGATGCCGGCGCGGCAGCCGGTGCCCGGGCGCGCGCCCCTGCGCAGGGGCGCGCGATGATCGGGCGCATCCTCGGCCGGCTGCTGAACCTGCCGGCCCTGCTGCGCTACCTGCGCGAGCACCGGGCCGACCGGTCGGTCTGGGATCCGGCCGAAGACCTCGAGCTTCAGCTGTACGGCGCGATCTTCGGCAACAACTTCCTGCACTACGGCTACTTCCGCGAGATCCCGGCCTCGGCAGACGAGATCAGCCTGGCCGACGTCAGCCGTGCGATGGACGACTATGCGTCGCTGCTGGTCGAGCGGGTGAAGCCGGGCGAGCGGGTGCTGGACGTCGGTTGCGGCATGGGCGGGCTGTTGAACCGGCTCGACCGTGCCGGCGCGAAGCCGACCGGTGTCACGCCGAACCGCGCGCATGCACAGCACATCCGCGCCGGCTGGCCGCACATCCCGCTGATCGAGAGTCCGTTCGAGCAGGTCGATGCCGGCTCGATCGATCCGAAGTTCGATGCGGTGATCAACGCCGAGTCGTTCCAGTACATCGACCTCGATCAGGGGCTGGCGAAGGTGGAGGCGCTGCTGGCACCGGGCGGGCGCTGGATCGTCATCGACTACTACCGGCTGCAGCCTGGCACGAAGAACCGGTCGGGCCATGTGCTGTCCGACTTCGAGGCTGCGCTCGCGCGCCATGGTCTGGAGATCACCGAGCGGGTGGATGTCACCGAGAACTGTGTGCCCAGCCTCGCCTACGGCCGGTTGCTGGCGACCCGCTTCGCGCTGCCGATGGCACGCTTCGGCTCGGACAAACTGTTCCTGAAGCAGCGGCTGCTCGGCTACCTGTTCGGCGACACGCTGAAGGCGAAGCTCGACGGCGTGCGGCTCGACACGCTCGACCCGGACGTGTTCCGGCGCGAGAAGCGCTACCTGCTGTTCACCATCCGGCGCAGGGCGGGCTGAGGTAGCGTATCGGTCGTCGGCCTTTCGCTCCGGCTAACATCGGCTTTTCGTCTGTGAAGGAGAGTGCCGGTGCCAGCGTCCCTACCGCAGTTCGCCCCCGGGGGCTATCGATTCGTCCCCGGCCCGTTTCAGTACTCGGCCGGCGTCGCCGCCGAGCCGGGCTTCGAGATCGTGCGAGCGCGCTTCCTGCGTCCGGTGGCGCTGTCCGAGGGGTTCGCCGCGATCGAGCGCCACCTGGCTTCGATCGGCCGTCCGACGGCCGCGTTCTGCCAGTGCGAGCTGCGCTCGCCGGCCCCGTTCACCGAGGAAGGCTTCGTCTCGTTCAACCGTGACTATGTCGGCACGCTCGAGCGCTGGGGACTGATCCGCGATGGCGTGAACCCGGTGGCCCGCAGCAACGTCTGTCCCGAACTCGACAAACCGCCGGTGCCGAGCCTGTTCGCGTTCTCGTACACGGTTCCCTCGGCCGATGCGCCGCCGACCTTCGTCGTCGCCGGCAGTGCCGAAGCCCCGGAAGGCAAGGGCCACTACGAAAGCCACATCGTCCGCCGCGGCGAGACTTCGCCCGATGCGATCGCGGAGAAGGCGCGCTGGGTGCTGGACGAGATGGAGCGGCGCATGGCTTCGCTCGGTTTCGCCTGGCCGGACATCACCGGCGCACAGCTCTACACGATCCACGACCCGCATCCGTTCCTGGCCGCGGAACTCGCACGCCGCGGCGCGATGCGTGCCGGCCTCACCTGGCACTGGGTCCGTCCGCCGGTGGTGGACCTCGAGTACGAGATGGACGTGCGTGGCGTGCGGCGCGAACTCGTGGTCGACGCCGGCTGAACCGCCCCGGCCAGGCCCGCCGCCTGCTCCATGCGGCCCACGGCCTGGGGTTACGCCTGCGCGGCCTGTGGCACGAGCCATGTGAGCCGCAGCGGCGGCTGCATGCTCAGTGCCGGCGTCATTCGTGTGCCGCTTTCTTCCGGCCTGCGCCATCCGCGCCGGTCGCGTCGCGCGGCTGCTCATGCTCGGCTGCCAGCCGGGACAGCAGGCGCGCGAGCGTGTTGCGCTCGGACTCGTCCAGCACCTCGAGCAGCTTCGCCTGTTCGGCGAAGTGGCGCTCGATCACCTGGTTGGCCAGCTTCAGGCCCTTCGGGGTGAGCCGCACCGCGCTCGACCGCGCATCGAGCGGATCGGGCTCGCGCATGACCCAGCCCATCGCCTCGGCGCGTGCGATGCGGTTGGTGATCGCACCGGAGGTGAGCAATGCCTGCCGATAGAGCGCGGTCGGGGTGAGCCGGTAAGGCGGGCCCTGGCGCAGCAATGCACCGAGCACCGCGAAGGTCTCCCAGGTCAGGTCGAACTCGGCGAGCCAGCCGTCGGCGCGCCGCTGGAAGATCCGCGCCAGCCGGGTGATGCGCCCGATCACCTCGGTCGGCGCCGGGTCGAGGTCGAGCCGGCTCGCGCGCCACTGGGCGACGAACTGTCCTACGGCATCATCCGCTCGATGTCTTGACATTAAGATAACCCGGTAATACGGTGCGCGTTTCCGCGGCGCGATTGTACGCGCCGGTGGACACTGCCCCAGGAGGCCACCGATGAAGACCCAGCGCATCAGCTACGTGCCGTTCGAAACCATCGAAGACCCGCGCATGCGTGCCGAGCTCGAGCGCTGCGCGCGCGACGGTACGCCCCGCCCGGAGAGTTCCGCGGTGCGCGCCCACGTTCCGGACTGCTTCTGGTTCTTCGCCGACTCGTGGGAGAAGATCTTCCGCAACGGCGTCGTCGAGCATGCGATCAAGGAACTGTGCCGGGTCTATGTATCGCGTTCGGTGATCTGCGAGTTCTGCGGCAACCAGCGTTCGATCAAGGGCGCCTCCGAGGGCCTCACCGAAGCCAAGTACGACGACCTGATCAACTTCGAGAAGTCGACGAAGTACGACGAGCGGCAGAAGGCGGCACTGGCTTACGCGGAGGCGATCGTCTGGCGGCTCGATACCGACGACGCGTTCTGGCAGCGGATGCATGCCAGCTTCAACGAGGCGGAACTGGTCGAGCTCGGCTGCGCGATCGGCCTCACCTACGGCCAGCAGAGCTGGCTGCGCCTGCTCAACATCGAGCACCACCAGTACCTCTCCGGTACCGACGGCTCGATGGCGCCCGGCTTCGAGAGCGCCGATGCGCTGGCGCAGTCGAAGTCCTCGCCCGAGTACTGGGCTGCGCGCAAGGCCGAGCGGGTCGGGGCTGGCAAGCTCGCCTGAGCGCCGGTCTGCCTGACTTCGAATGCCGGAGCCCGTAAGATCGGGGCTCCGGGCGGGCGCGGCTGCAGGCAGCCGCGCCAAGTGCCGCCAGCAGCGTGACGACGGAGCGAGCAGGCGTGAAGATATTCGTGTTGGGTGCCGGTGCGATCGGCGGCTATTACGGCGGACGGCTGGTCCAGGCCGGCGCCGATGTCACCTTCCTGGTGCGCGAGCGCCGGCTGGCGCAGATCGCGCGCGACGGGCTGGTGATCGAGAGCCCTGCCTTTGGCGACGCAAAGCTCGCGGTCAACGCGGTCACCCGGGTCGATCCCTCGCAGTCGTACGACCTGGTGCTGCTCACCAGCAAGGCCTACGACCTCGACGGCGCGATCGAGGCGGTGCGTCCGGCCATCGGGCCGCAGACGGCGATCCTGCCGCTGTTGAACGGCTATGCACACGTCGACCGTCTGGTGGCCGAGTTCGGCGAGGCGCGCGTGATCGGCGGCCTGGCCAAGATCCAGGCGACGCTCACCGCCGATGGCGTGGTCAAGCACCTGAACGACTGGCGCTTCATCACCTTCGGCGAGCTCGACGGGCGCATGTCCGAGCGCGTCGCCCGGCTGAAGGAACTGTTCGACCGCACCTCGGTCGTGGCCACGGCCTCGTCCGACATCCGCCACGACCTCTGGATCAAGCTGGTCCACCTGTCGACAGTGGCCGGCATGACCTGCCTGATGCGCGGCAGTGTCGGCGAGATCGCACGTACGCCGGACGGTACGCGCCTGCTCAATGCCTTCTTCGACCGCAACATCGAGATCGCGACGCGAGCGGGCTGTGCGCCCAGGCAGGCCTTCATCGACGAGTTCCGCGCGCTGTTCGCCAACCGCGACACCGCCTACAGTGCCTCGATGGCGCGCGACATCGAGCGTGGCGGGCCGATCGAGTCCGAGCATATCCTCGGCTTCATGCTCGAGCGCTGCCGGGCCTACGGACTCGACGACACGCTGCACGTGATCGCCTGCACCCACTGCAGGACCTACGAGGCCCGCCGCGCCGCCGGCCGGCTGCCCTGACCGTCGTGCGGGCCCAGGCCGGCAGCCGCAGGCCCTGTCCGGGTCGGTAGCGATGACCCCATACGATCCGATCTTCGCGGCCGGCCCGGGCACCGGTCTCGCCCATCCGCCGTCCTACTGGCTCGATACCGCCGGCCCGCTGCCGCCCGACGACGGTCCGGCGCCGCTGGTGCTCGACACCGAAGTGGCGGTGATCGGCGGCGGCTATACCGGCCTGTCCACGGCGCTGCACCTGGCGCGCCGGGGGCATCGGGTCACCGTGCTCGAGGCGAACCGCCCGGGCTGGGGCTGCAGCGGCCGCAACGGCGGCTTCGCGCGGATGGCATTCGGTCGCCTGTCCTTCAGCGACATGGTGTCGCGCTTCGGGCTGGACGGGGCGAAGGTGCTGTTCGGCCACACCAGGGCTTCGCTCGACAACGTGCGGCAGATGATCCGCGACGGTGGCATTGACTGCGATGCTTCGGAAGCCGGTTACCTGAAGGTTGCACCGAAGCCCGGCCGCGCGGCGGCCCTGGAGGCCGAGGCCCGGTTGATGCAGCGCGAACTCGACTATCCGGCCGAGTTCATCGATGCGCACACCCTGCAGCGCGACCACCTCGGTGGTGCGCAGTCGTTCGGTGCGCTGCGCATACCGGATGCGATCGCGCTGCATCCGCTCAAGCTGGCCGCCGGCGTGCTGCGCATGGCACGGGCCGCCGGCGCGGTCGTGCACTCGTCGAGTCCGGTCACCGGCTGGCGCAAGGAAGGCGCCACCCATGTGCTGTCGACGCCGCAGGGCACGGTACGCGCGGCGCAGGTGGTGATCGGCACCAACGGCTATACCCCGCCCGGCCTGCACCGCGACCTGCGGGCGGCGATGATGCCGATCCTGTCGCACATCATCGTCACCCGGCCGATGACCGATGCCGAGGTGGTGAGCTCGAATTTCGTCACCGGCCATGTGCTCACCGACGCGCGCAAGCTGATGTTCTACTGGCGGCGGCTGCCCGACCGGCGCATCCTGTTCGGCGGCCGCGGGCTGATCGCCGACACGCCGGGACGCAATGCACACCATCGCGACTACCTGTACCGCGAACTCATCGCGAAGTACCCGTCGCTGGACGGAATCTCCATCGAGCACGACTGGCACGGCTGGGTGGCATTCACCCGGGACTTCCTGCCGCGCATACGGCGCGCGTCGGACGACCCGACGGTGCACTATGCGGTGGGCTACCAGGGCAGCGGTGTCTCGCTGTCCCTGTATGCCGGGCGGCTGATTGCGGCGCGCATCTCGGGGGATCCCGCCGACGCGCAGATCGAGGCCGCCTGCGATCCGGTGCGTCCGTTCCCGCTGCACCGGCTGATGCGCATCCCGCAGCGTGCGCTGTTTCACTGGTACCGCTTCCTCGACAGCAGGCCGTGAACGGCGCGCGCAGCGGTGCCGGCGTGCGTTACTGAACTGTTGCCGCGGGGCATGAATCACCGACTGCGCGACACGAACCGGCCATACTTTGGCACAATGCTGTAATTCACCGGCGCCGTGGAGCACGATTCCTTGCCGCGAACGGCCGACCGATCAGAGAGCGCCATGCACGCATCGTCACTTCTCAAAGTTGCCTCGATTTCAGCAGTCTTCGCGCTGTCCACATCGCCCGCGATGGCTGCGATCGTCAGCTGGGCGAGCTGGACCACGGCCTCGTCTGCCAACGCCGGGGCAGTCGGCATCTCGTTCACGGGACAGTCCGGCAGACTCGATCTCGACCCGCGCAACTGGCAGCCGGTGACGACCTGGGCCGATGGCGTGGTGATCGAAAACGCACCGGTCGCCGGCTCGGCGATCCGGACACTGACCGGCGGCAACACCAACCGGAACACGATCACCTTCACGCAGGCGGTGCTCAACCCGGTGTTCGCCATCTGGAGCCTCGGCCAGCCCAGAAACAGCGCCAACTTCACGTTCGACCAGGTGCCGACCTTCGTGGATGGTGGCCCGTCGCTGGAGTACCGCGGCAGCCCGATCGGCGTCAGCGGCAACGTGGTCGGTAACCTGACCGGCAGCACCGGCGAGCGCAACGGCTCGGTGATCTTCTACGGCACCTTCCAGTCGATTTCCTGGACCAATCCGGTCCGCGAGAATTACTTCGGGTTCACCGTCGGTTTCGATGAACGCACCACCTCGGTGGTATCCATCCCGGCAGCGGCCTGGCTGTTCGGTGCCGGCCTGCTGGGGATGGCCAGCATCTCGCGCCGGCCCAAGCCGAACGCCTGAACTTCCTGCGTCTGCCGAAGAAAAAAGCCCCGCGGTTGCGGGGCTTTTTTCGTTCCGGGACGCACTTCCGCACGAAGGCTGGCGGCCGGTGCCCCTGACCACTCAGGCGATCGGCCAGCCGATCCATTCGCAGACGCCGCGGCCCATGATCCATTCCTTGTCCGATTCGCTCAGCCAGGGGATCTCATCGGTGAACATCGTGACATGCTGGCGGTACGGGATCGGCGAGCGCGACAGGTCGGTCCCCCAGAACAGGCGCTTCGGTCCGAACGCATCGTAGGCCCGCTGCAGGTAGCCGTGCACCGATCGGTATGGATAGCTGTCGTTCGTGTAGCAGGGCAGCGCGCTCGCCTTCGCGGCGACGTTGGGCTGTTTCGCGATCGCCAGCAGCTTGTCGAAGTCGGCGAAGGCCTCGGCATCGCGCTGCTTGCTGTTCAGCCCGAAGTGGTCCATCACCAGCCTGAGTCCCGGGTAGCGCTCGGCGACCTTGCCGATCTCGGGCACCAGCCGGTGCGGCACCAGCACGTAGATCGGTACGCCTGCCTTCTCGGCCTCGCCCCATACCCAGTCCATGTGGCCTTCGGTGAGCAGGGTCTCCAGCATCGGCAGGTGGAAGGTGAAGCGCAGGCCGAGCATGCCCGGCTGGCTGCGCCAGGCGGCCAGGGTGCCGCGCGCGGCCGGATCCTGCGGATCGATGCGCCCCATGGTCGCGAAACGCGTCGGATGTGCGAGGTGGGCCGCAATGGCGAGGTCGTTGCGGTCGCCCTCCCAGGACGGGGGCACGATCACCACCCGGTCGACGCCAGCCTCGTCCATCTCGCGCAGCAGGTCGGTGTGGTCGAGCGGGATCGGCCGCTGCGCTTCGGCGCGCTTCGGCCATGGACGTTCTGGCGTGTCCGCCCCCCAGATGTGTACCTGCGAATCGACGATCATCATCGTCACGCTCCTCCCTGCGCATTGCGCTTCATCCAGCGCACCGGCAGTGCCACCGCGTCGGCGCCGCCCATGCCTTCCTTCGAGGCCTCGTCGAACATGTCGAGCGCCCGCTGCGTCACCGGCAGCGTCGCGCCGAGCGATCCGGCCTCGTCGATCATGGTCTGCAGGTCCTTGCGGATCAGGTCGACGTCGAAGGTCACGGGCCCGGTGTCGCCACCTTCCATCGCCCGCGCGATGGTCGCCCCGCGGACTTTCAGCACGTTCGGGCCGCCGGAGGTGTCGGCGAGGATGTCCATGATGCGGGCGGGCTCCAGGCCCAGCGGCTTGATCAGCGTGAGCGCCTCGCCCAGTGCCTGCCAGTAGACCAGAAGCGGCAGGTTGATCGCGAGCTTCATGCTCGCTCCGGCGCCGGCCGGACCGATATGCTCGACCCGGCGGCAGAGCAGTTCGAGCAGCGGCCGGGCGAGCGCGAAGTCCTCCGCGCTGCCGCCGGCGAAGCCCAGCAGCTTGCCGTCGCGTGCCGGGCCGGTGGTGCCGCCCACCGGGCATTCGATCACGGCCGCGCCGAGCGCCTTGAGCCGGGCGGCCAGGCTGCGCTGGGTTTCCGGGCGCAGCGTGCTCATCTCGATCACCAGTTTGCCGGCGAGGCTGCCGGTGGCGGCGCCCGAGGCGCCGAAATAGGTCGCCTCGACTGCCTTCGCGTCTGCCACGATGCTCAGGATGGTATCGCTCGCCTCAGCCAGCGCGCGCGGGGTGGCGCAGGGTTTCGCGCCGGCGGCGGCCAGGGCCTGCGCCTTGTCCGGCGAGCGGTTCCACACGAACACTTCATGGCCGAGGCCGAGCAGTCGGGTTGCGATCGCCGCGCCCATGCGGCCGATACCCAGGATTCCGATCTTCAAGGAGGGTGCCTCCGGAGTTGAAAGAGCATGAACTTGACACCGCTGGCGCCCGCCGTCAATTTAGACGCAAACACGCGGGCGCTCAGGCGGCAGGCTGGCCGCGATCCGGCCGCGATCCGGCCGCGATCCAGCCGCAGTCGAGCAACACGCGGCCGAGCAGGCGGCGGCGTCCGCCAGGAGGATCCGATGGCAACGAATGAAGGGGCTGCACCCGCGGCAGCCGGGGGCGTCGTACGCGACGGCATGCACTGC
The DNA here is from genome assembly GCA_947458265.1 of Betaproteobacteria bacterium. Taxonomy (GTDB): domain Bacteria; phylum Pseudomonadota; class Gammaproteobacteria; order Burkholderiales; family CAIKXV01; genus CAIKXV01. Next base: position 167,963 of record CANGYF010000006.1, on the reverse strand, counting down.
GAGTTCGACGTCGCGATCCCGATGGACGACGGCGTGGTGCTGCGCGCGGACGTCTTCCGCCCGCCCGGACCCGGGCCGTGGCCGGTGCTGCTCACCTATGGTCCCTATGCGAAGGGGCTCGCGTTCCAGGAAGGCTATCCGAGCGCCTGGCAGCGCATGGTCGCCGAGCATCCGGATGTCGCATCCGGGTCCAGCAACCGCTACCAGAACTGGGAAGTGGTCGACCCGGAGAAATGGGTGCCCGAGGGCTATGCCTGCGTGAGGGTGGATTCCCGCGGCGCCGGCCGCTCGCCCGGTTTCATCGATCCGTTCTCGCCGCGGGAGACACGCGACTTCCACGACTGCATCGAGTGGGCGGGCGTGCAGCCGTGGTCGAACGGCAAGGTCGGGCTGAACGGCGTGTCCTACTTCGGCATCAACCAGTGGCATGTGGCGTCCCTGCAGCCGCCGCACCTGGCCGCGATGTGCATCTGGGAGGGCGCGGCCGACTGGTACCGAGACATGACCCACCACGGCGGCATCCTGTCGACCTTCTGGGCCAACTGGTACGACATGCAGGTGAAGACCGTCCAGTACGGGCTGGGCGAGCGCGGTGCGCGCAGCCGGGTCACCGGGGAGCTGGTGTGCGGCGACGAGACGCTGTCCGATGCGCAGCTCGCGGCCAACCGCTGCAACTTCGGCGATGAGATCCTCGCCCATCCGCTGGACGACGACTGGCACCGCGCCCGCTCGCCACGGTGGGACAAGGTCACCGTGCCCTTCCTGTCGGCCGCGAACTGGGGCGGGCAGGGCCTGCACCCGCGCGGCAACTTCGAGGGTTTCCTGCGCGCGGCCTCGAAGCAGAAGTGGCTCGAGGCGCACGGCCTGGAACACTGGACGCACTTCTACACCGACTATGGCCGGCGCCTGCAGCTGCGTTTCTTCGACCACTTCCTGAAGGGCATCGACAACGGGCAGGACGACGCGCCGCCGGTGCTGCTGCAGGTGCGCCATGTCGACCGCTTCGTCGAGCGCACCGAGCAGGCGTGGCCGATCCCGCGCACGCGCTGGACGAAGCTGCACCTCGATCCGTCCGCTGGCACGCTGGAGGCCCGCCCGCCGTCGGTGGCTGCCAGCCATGCCTTCGACGCGATGGGCGATGGCATCACCTTCCTGGCGCCGCCCTGTGCGCGGGAGACCGAGATCACCGGGCCGCTTGCGCTGCGCATCGTGGTGTCCTCGACGACCACCGATGCCGACCTGTTCGCGGTGTTCCGGGTGTTCACGCCGGACCTGCGCGAGGTGGTTTTCATGGGCGCGATCGACCCGCACACCCCGGTCGCCCAGGGCTGGCTGCGCGCCTCGCACCGGGCGCTGGATCCGGCGCTGTCGACCGAATGGCGGCCGTATCACCGCCACGACCGCCCCGAGCCGCTGGTGCCTGACACGCCGGTCGCGCTCGACATCGAGCTGTGGCCGACCTCGATCGTGGTGCCGGCCGGGCATCGCCTCGCCCTGACCGTGCGTGGCCGCGACTACGAATGGCAGGCCTCGACCGGGGCACGGCTGTCGAACTTCAAGAACGAGCTGAAGGGCTGTGGCCCGTTCCTGCATGATGATCCACGCGACCGGCCACGATCGGTGTTCGCCGGGCGCACCACGCTGCATGCCGGTCCCGGCCATGAATCATGGCTGCTGCTGCCGGTGATCGAATGAGTACCTTCTGCGGAGACACACGATGACGATGGACCTGTACGGCTTCTGGCGCTCGCTCGCCACCTTCCGCGTGCGCATTGCGCTCAACCTGAAGGGGCTCGACTACCGAGAGCATCCGATCGACCTGTTCAAGGGCGAGCAGCACGAGGCGTCGTTCCGTGCGATCAACCCGATGACCGCAGTACCGGCGCTGGTCGAGCCTGGCCAGCCGCCGCTCACGCAGTCGATGGCGATCATGGAATACCTGGAAGAGGTCTACCCGGATCCGCCGCTCCTGCCGGCGTCGCCGCGCGCCCGCGCGCACGTCCGGGCCATGGCGATGCTCCTGGTGTCCGATGCGCATCCGCTGACCGTGCCCAGGGTCCGCAACTACCTGTCGGACGTGGTCGGCCTGGACGAGCCGGCGCGGATGGCCTGGATAACGCACTGGAGCAGGGCCGCTCTGGGCGCTTTCGAGCAGCAGCTCGCCACTTCGGCAGGTCCGTTCTGCGCCGGTCCTTCGCCGACGATCGCCGACATCTGCCTCGTCACGCAGATGGTCGGCGCGCGGCTGACCGGGTTCGACACGTCGCAGTTCCACGCCTGCAACCGCATCGTCGACCATTGCCTCGAACTGGAGGCGTTCGCACGGGCGCATCCGCTCAAGCAGCAGGACGCTCCCCGGCCGCGTTGACGGACCGACGCGGGACGCGCTGCACGGACGTACCGCACGGACGTGCCGTGCAGCACGTCCCGTGCTGACGTCCCGCGAACCGGCGCCCGATCAGCTGCCCGACGGCACCTTGCCCTCGACACCGGCGACGAAGAAGTCGACCTTGTCCTTCCATGCGCGGTCGGCTTTCTGGTCCTTCGGCAGCCGTTCCTTGCCGGCGTTGTCGACGATCGGCCCGCTGAATACCTCGAAGCTGTCGTCCTTCATGCCGGCCTTGATCTTCGCCACCAGGTCCTTCGTCTCGTCCGGCACCACGTCGGCGATCTTCACGAGGTCGTTCAGGTCTTCCTTCACGCCCCAGATCGTGCGACCGGTCTGCCAGGATCCTTTCAGCACGTCGTCGATCGCCTTGATGTAGTAAGGGCCCCAGTTGATGATCGCCGAGGCCAGGTGGGCCTTCGGGCCGAATGCGCTCATGTCGCTGTCCCAGCCGAACGCGAACTTGCCGTTCTTCTCGGCCGTCTGCAGCACCGCCGTCGAATCGGTGTTCTGCAGCAGGACGTCCGCGCCCTGGTTGATCAGCGTCTGCGCCGCCTCGCTCTCGCGCGCCGGGTCGAACCAGGTGTTCACCCAGACCACGCGGGTGCGCACCTTCGGGTTCACGCTGCGCGCGCCCAGCGTGTAGGCGTTGATGTTGCGCAGCACCTCCGGGATCGGGAACGAGCCGACGAAGCCGAGCGTGCCGGTCTTCGTCATGCGGCCCGCGATCACGCCGGCGAGGTAGGCATCCTGGTACAGGCTGGCGTCGTAGATGCGCATGTTCGGTGCGCTCTTGTAGCCGGTCGCATGCTCGAATTTCACGTCCGGAAAATCGCCAGCCACCTTCAGCATCGGTTCCATGTAGCCGAACGAGGTCGCGAAGATGATCTTGTTGCCCTGCTGCGCCAGGTCGCGGATTACCCGCTCGGCATCGGCGCCCTCGGGCACCTTCTCGACGAAGCTGGTGCTGACTGCGCTGCCGAACTTCGCCTCGACTGCCTTGCGGCCGAGGTCGTGTGCATACGACCAGCCGGCATCGCCGACCGGGCCGACGTAGATCCACGCGGCCTTCAGCGGATCGGCCTGCTTCGGTTCTGCCTTTGCCTCCGCCTTGGGCGCTGCGGGCTCCTGCTTTCCGCAGGCGGCGAGCAGGCCTGCAGCGGCGAGGGCGGACAGGCTGCCTGCCAGCCTGACGAGTTGGCGTCGTGAACGGTCGGTCATGAAACGGGTCTCCCTGATTTTTATGTGAGGTGGACAAGGTAACGACAGATCGCCGGTCCGCGCAAGTACCGGGCCGGTCTTCAGGCTGCTGGAATCAGCCGGCATGGAACGGCCTGCCCAGCGAAGCGGGCATGTTGGCGCGGATCCAGGCCGGGTTGCGGCTGATCAGTGCAAGCACGACGATGGTCGCAAGGTAGGGCAGCATCGCCAGCAGCTGGCTGGCGATCGCCACGCCCTGCGCCTGCAGGTGGAACTGCAGCAGGGTGACGCCGCCGAACAGCCATGCGCCCACCAGCACGCGGCCGGGGCGCCAGGTGGCGAAGGTCGTGAGTGCCAGCGCGATCCAGCCGCGCCCGGCCACCAGCCCTTCGACCCACATGGGCGCGTACACCACCGACAGGCAGGCGCCGGCGACGCCGCACAACGCACCGCCGGTGACCACGGCCGCGAAGCGGATGGTGCGCACCGGATAACCGAGCGCGTGCGCGGACTCCGGCGATTCGCCGACCGCACGCAGCACCAGGCCGGCGCGCGTGCGGTAGAGCAGCCATGCCACCAGCAGCGTCAGCGCCAGCGAGAGCCACACGACCGGGTGCTGCCTGAACAGCAGCGGCCCGACCAGCGGCAGTTCGCCCAGCCAGTGTCCGATCGAACCGGCGAGCGGTGCGGCCGGTCCTTCCAGCTTCTTTCCGACATAGCCGATGCCGACGAAGGCCGAGAGGCCGGCGCCGAAGATCGACAGCGCGAGGCCGGCGGCATACTGGTTCGCGTTGAGGCCGATCACCAGCACGCCGAAGGCGGCGGCGGCCACCGCGCCGGCGGCGGCCCCGGCACCCAGCGCAAGGATCTCGCTGCCGGTGCCCAGCGCGGTGGCAAAGCCGGCGACCGCGGCGACCAGCATCATGCCCTCGGCCCCTAGGTTGAGCACGCCGGACTTCTCGTTGATCAGCAGCCCCAGCCCGGCGAGCACCAGCGGCGTGCCCGAGGCGATGGCGGCGGCGAGCAGCAGCACGGTCTCGTTCAAGGGGCCAGCCTCCGTGCCCACGGCCAGCGCACCCGCGAACGGACCAGCGTGTCGCAGGCAAGCAGCATGAACAGCATCGACCCCTGGAACACGCCGGTCAGTGCACCCGGCAGGCCCAGGCGCGACTGGGCATACTCGCCGCCGATCAGCATCATCGACAGCAGGATGCCGGCGAGCAGTATGCCCACCGGATGCAGGCGCCCGACGAACGCGACGATGATCGCGGTGAAGCCGTAGCCGGTCGAGACATGCGGCGTGAGCTGGCGCAGCGGCCCGGCCACTTCCATCGCCCCGGCCAGGCCTGCCATGCCGCCTGAGACCAGGAGCGCTGTCCAGAGTGCACGGCGGGCGGAAAACCCGGCATAGCGCGCCGCCGCCGGCGCCTGCCCGGAGACGTCCAGCTGGAAGCCGCGCCATGACCGGAACAGCGCGAACCAGAACAGCGGCACGGCGATCAGCGCGAGCACGAAGCCCCAGTGCAGCCGGGTGCCGGCCATCAGCGGCGGCAGCCAGGTCGATGGGTCGAAGGTCGGCGTCTGCGGGAAGTTGAAGCCCTTCGGGTCCTTCCAGGGCCCGAACACGAGGTAGCTCAGCAGCTGCTGCGCTACATAGACCAGCATCAGGCTCACCAGGATCTCGTTGGCGTTGCAGCGGTCGCGCAGCAGTGCGGTGATCGCGGCCCAGGCCGCGCCTCCGGCGACACCGGCGAGCAGCACCAGCGGCAGCTGCAGCGGCCGTCCGGCGAGCGCTGCGAGCGGCCCGTCGCCGGCGGCGAGGCCGCCCAGCGCGCCCTGCGGCCCGCCCAGCCAGAGGGCCATGCCGCCGGCGGCGATCGCGCCGAGCAGGAACTGTCCCTCCGCGCCGACGTTCCAGATGTTGCTGCGATAGCACAGCGACAGCCCGAGCGCGCACAGCACCAGCGGCGTGGCCTTGAGCAGCACTTCGCTTGCCGGCCTCCAGCCCGACAGCGGCTCGATGAAGAACACCGACAGCCCGCGCCAGGGATCCTTGCCGAGCGCGACGAACAGCACCGCGGCGAGCAGGGCCGTCAGCAGCAGCGCGATCACCGGTGAGGCGATCGACAGCGCCAGGCTCGGCTGGCCGCGCGGTTCGAACCGCGGCAGGAAGCCGGCCCGCATCACCGGGTACCGTCCGCCGTCGCCACGGCGGCACCTTCGTTGCCGGCTCCTGGCCAGAGCCCGGACATCCATTCGCCAACCTGCGCCGGCGATGTTTCCGAGATCGGCCGTGCCGGGGACAGGCGACCGCGCGCGATCACCTGCAGCCGGTCGCAAAGCAGGAACAGTTCGTCCAGGTCCTCGCTGACTACCAGGACGGCAGCGCCGCGTGCGCGCAGGGCGAGCAGTTCGGCACGGATCACGGCCGCGGCGCCGACATCCACGCCCCAGGTCGGCTGCGCCACGACCAGCACCTTCGGCTCGGCGTCGATCTCGCGTCCGACGATGAACTTCTGCAGGTTGCCACCGGACAGCGAGCTTGCAGCACTGCCCGGGCCGCCGGCGCGCACGTCGAAGCGCTCGATCAGCCGGGCTGCCAGGGCGTGCATCGCGCGCGGCTTCAGCTGGCCGACGCGGCCGATGCCTTCGGTGCGGGTGAGCAGCGTGTTGCGGTCAAGGCCGAGCGCCGGCACCGCGCCGCGCCCGAGCCGTTCCTCGGGCACGAAGTGCAGTCCGAGCGCGCGCCGCTCGCGCGGCCCGAGGCCACCCACCGGGTTACCGAACAGGCGTACCGCCGCGCGGTCGCCGCCAGGGCCGATCACCCGCTCGCCGGACAGGCACGCGAGCAGCGCCTGCTGGCCGTTGCCGGAGACGCCGGCGATGCCCAGGATCTCGCCGGTGCGCAGCGCCAGCGACACCTGATCCAGCGCCGTGCCGTGCACGGTCTCGTCGGGCAGGGACAACGCATGCACCGACAGGGCGACCGGGCCAGGCTGTACAGCGATGCGCGTCAGCGGCGGCGGCTCGGTGCCGATCATCAGCCGCGACAGGCTGCCCGGGGTCTCCCGGGCCGGCACCACCTCGCCGGTCACGCGGCCGCCGCGCAGCACCGTGCAGCGATCGCACAGCGCGCGGATCTCGTCGAGCTTGTGGCTCACGTACAGAATGGAACAGCCTTCGGACGCCAGCCGGCGCAGCGTTGCGAACAGGCCTTCGATCGCCTGTGGCGCGAGCACCGAGGTCGGCTCGTCCAGGATCAGCAGCTTCGGTGCGCCGAGCAGCGCGCGGATGATCTCGACGCGCTGGCGCTCGCCGACCGACAGGGCGTGCAGCGGTCGCCGCGGATCGACCGCAAGGTCGTAGCTCGCGCCCATCGCCTCGATGCGGCGGGCGACCGAGGCGAGCGACTCGCCGCGCGGCAGGCCGAGCCAGACGTTCTCGGCCACGCTCAGCGTCTCGAACAGGCTGAAGTGCTGGTAGACCATGCTGATGCCCAGCGCCTGCGCCATGGCCGGGCTGGCGAGCTGTACCGCCTCGCCGTTCCAGCGCACGGTCCCGGCGTCGGGGCGCACCGAGCCGTGGATGATCTTCATCAGCGTGCTCTTGCCGGCGCCGTTCTCGCCGAGCACGGCATGAATCTCGCCGGCTGCGACCGTGAGGTCGATGCCGTCGTTCGCCTTCACGCCGGGATAGTGTCGGGTGATGCCCTCGAGCTGCAGTCGGGGCATCGGGATTCCAGGGCGCACGGCGGTGGGCTCGGGCAAGGGCAGGCTTCGCCGGTCAGTGGGAGCTGAGCCCAGCGTAGACGGGTTTTCCGCGCTGCGCAACGGCTGCCGGCACACCTGCCTGATCACGTGTCAGTTCAGCCGTCGCGGTCCTTCCACCGAGCCGTACCAGTCGAATGGCTTGCCCGACACGTTGGTCATGACCGCCTTCACGCTGAAATGGGCGTCGAACGACTCGGTGCCGAACTCCGATCCGATGCCGGAATCCTTGACGCCGCCCCAGGGCGAGGCCGGATCCAGGCGGTGGTGGTCGTTGATCCAGAAAATGCCGCAGTCGACGCGCCGGGCGATCCGGTGCGCGCGCGCGACATCGCCGGTGCGCACCCCGGCAGCCAGGCCGTAGGGCGAATCGTTGGCGATGCGCACCGCCTCGTCCTCGGTGTCGAACGGGATCACCACGGTCACCGGGCCGAACACTTCCTCGCGCGCGATGGTCATCGACGGCGTGACGCCGGCGAACACGGTCGGTTCGACGAAGTAGCCATTGGTCAGTGCGCCCTCGAGGTGGGCCGGCCGGCCACCGCCGGTCACCGTATGCGCACCTTCCTGCCGGGCGACGTCGACCAGGCGCAGCACCCGCTCGCGCTGGCGCGCCGAGATCACCGGGCCCATCTGCGTCCCGGGCAGTGCCGGATCGCCGACCCGGATCGCCGCCGCCTTGCGCGCGAGCCGCTCGACGAATTCGTCATGGATGCTGCGCTGGACGATGTGCCGTGCCGCGCAGACGCAGGTCTGGCCGGCGGCGATGAAGGCGCCGAAGGCGGCGTAGTTCACCGCCTGCTCCAGGTCGTAGTCGTCGAACACGATCACCGGCGTCTTGCCGCCCAGTTCCATCGTCTGGTGCGCGAAGTGGCGTGCAGCCAGCGCACCCGAGATGCGCCCGGCCTCGGTGCCGCCGGTCAGCACGAACTTGTCGATGCCCGGGTGTTCCGCGAGGGCCTTGCCGGTGGTCGCGCCCAGGCCGGTGACGACGTTGAACACGCCGGCGGGCAGCCCGGCCTCGACGAAGATCTGCGCCAGCCGCAGCGTGGTCAGCGGCGTGTACTCGGAGCACTTGACCACCGTGGTGCAGCCGGAGGCGAATACCGGCGCCAGACTCTTCGCCATGATCATCAGCGGATGGTTGAACGGCGTGCAGTTGCCGACCACGCCGATGGGCGAGCGCTGGGTGTAGCAGAGGTACTCGCCCTCGACCGGGATCACCGCATCGCGGCGCGCCAGGGCGAGGCCGGCGTTGTAGCGGAAGAAATCCGGCAGCCGGCCGAGCTGGGCGCGCGTCTCGGTGATCGGGCGGCCGTTGTTTCGGGTCTCGAGCTGGTAGAGCTCTTCCAGGTGGGCTTCCAGTGCATCGGCCAGACGGTTAACCAGCCGGGCGCGGGCGCGCACGGTCATCGTCGCCCACGGGCCGCTGGAGAACGCACGGCGGGCCGACTGCACGGCGGCGTCGACATCGTCGTCGGTCGCATGGCCGATGCGCGCGATGACCTCACCGCGCGAGGGGTCGAAGACATCGATCAGCTCGGACGACGAGGCCGGGCGCTCGGCGCCGTCGATGAACAGTCCGCGGACGGGAACGGTGGCGGGGGCAGTGGAGTCTGGCGACGGCATCGGATACTCGCTGGCATTGACGGTCGCGAAAGATAACCTGCCGGCGGGCCGGGCGGGGCCTTGTCGAGGGCGCGTGGAAGCGCCACCATCGCCGCCCCGGCCGCCTCGGCGAGTGCGGCCCACCCCACCCGCCACCCGGAGGATCTGCCATGCCCGTGATCAAAGTGACCGGCCACGCCGTCGAGTACCACCAGCAGGGCGACGCATCTGACGATGGCCGGCACCTGGTGCTGGTGCATTCGCTGCTGACCGATGCCAGCGTGTTCGAGGGCATCGCCCCGGTGCTCGCCCGCACGCGCCGGGTGACCACGGTCAACCTGCCCGGCTACGGCGCAAGTGCCGCGCGGCCGCTCGAGACGATCGCCGGCTATGCCGCCTTCCTGCGCGAGGCGTTGGACGCACTAGCCGTGCCAGCCACGGCGGACCTGTTCGCCAACGGCTTCGGCGCCTTCGTCGCGACCCTGTTCGCGCTGGACAACCCGGGCCGGATCCGCCGGCTGGTCGTGGCCGACGTGAACGCCGGGTTCCCCGAGGCCGGCCGCATTCCGTTCGGCATGATGGCCGGCAAGGTCACCGAGGGCGGCATGCAGACCGTGCTCGATGCCGCGATCGGACGCATGTTCCCGGAGCCGTTCCAGCAGGCGAACCCTGCCGTGGTTGCCGACCGCAAGCGCCGGCTGGCGACGGCCGACCCGGCCGCCTTCGCCCGCGCCTGCCGCGCGCTGGCCGCGCTCGACCTCGTCGACCGACTGCCGTCGCTTGCCACGCCGACCACCGTGCTCTGCGGTGAACTCGACCGCACCACGCCGCCCGAGTTGGCCGAGCAGATGGCCGCCCTGATCCCCGGCGCGCGCTATGCTGCGATTCCCGGCAGCGGCCACTGCCCGATGCTGGAACAGCCCACGTCGCTGGTCGCCCTGATCGAAGGAGCCCTTGCATGAACGGATTTCTCCGCTTCACCGCCGTACTGGCGCTGCTCTGCTGCACGGGCGCTTCCCTCGCGCAGGCGCCGCAGTCCCTGCGCATCCGCGCCACCATCACCGCGATCGACGGCGACCTGCTGTCGTTGAAGTCGCGCGACGGTACCGCGCTGAAGGTGCGCATGACCGAGAAGACGACCGTCGCGACGGCGCGCGCCCTGACGCTCGCCGACCTGCCGAAGAACGCGTTCGTCGGCGTCACCGCGATCAAGGGGGCCGACGGCGTGCTGGTCGCGCGCGAGGTGCACACCATCCCCAAGACCGCAAACGAGGGCCACACCGAGTGGGACCTGGAGCCCGGCGCGTCCATGACCAATGCCTACCTCGAGGCCAGCGTGCAGACCAGCAGCGGCAACGAGATCACGATGGTCTACAAGGGCGGGATGCAGCGCATCCGCGTCCCCCCGGGCACGCCGGTGGTCACCACCGACCCGGCCGACCGTTCTGCGCTCGCGCCCGGCCTGTACGTGTTCATGGCGGCTCAGGTCGGGCCGGACAACACGATCACCGCGTTGCGCATCCAAGCCGAGAAGGCCGGGGTCAAGCCGCCGCAGTAACCCAGGCCGGAGGCGGTGTTGGCGTCCCCGGCGGCATCGGCATGATCGGTGCGCTGGTGGCTCTCCTGCCGACCTCGGCTCAACCCTCGAACAGGTTCCGGTGCGCGCAGGTGAGGTGCGCCACGACCGCGGCGCGGGCGGCGGCTGCGTCGCGAGCCTTCAGTGCGGCGACGATCGACCGGTGCTGGCGCTGGTACTCCAGCCGCAGCGACTCGGTCACGATGCGGTCGCGCAGCTTGCCGAACTCGGTCTGCTGGCGGGCCGCGTGGAACAGGTCGAAGATGCCGGCGATCAGCGCGTTGTGGGCGGCGGCAGCCAGCGCCTGATGGAGAGCGGCATCCCACAACTCGAACTCGCCGAGCGTCACCGCAGCTTCGGCGCGGTCGAGACAGTGGTCCATGCGCGCATAGTCTGACGGCGTGGCGTTGACCACGATCAGTTCCACCGCGGCGGGTTCGATGCGCAGGCGGGCGTCCATCAACTCGCCAGGGCTGGCGCGGGCCATCGTCGGGACCTCGGCAGTTGCTGCGGCTGCAGCCGGAGGCGCTGCGATGAACGTGCCTCGTCCGACCTCACGGCGGATGCAGCCTTCGGCCTCGAGGTCGGCCAGGGTGCGCCGGACGGCGTTGCGAGGCAGGGCGAAGCGCTGCGCGAATTCGCGCTCGGTCGGCAGTTTGTGGCCGGCCGCGTCCTGCGCGCCCGCGCGGGAGAGCACGAAAGCCCGTAATTCGCGGGTCGAAGTCCGGTTCTGGATGCGCGAGGCCATGGCCGTGGCGAAAGTAAACCAATGGCCGGATTGGTTCAATATCGGCGAATGCGGCACTGCCGCGTCGGTGATGCAGTGCAGCAAAACAGGCGCAGATCCTCTAGCAAGCGCGGCTGGAAGGCCTGCACGCAACATTGGTTCATGAAGATCGAACCAAAGTCATTTTCGGTTGACGATGGGTCTGGCCCACGGCTAGCATTCCAAAGCCCTGCGAGCGTCGAGGCGGTCCCGTCCCGAGACCGGCGCCGACCCATCCCGGGCCCGCCGGAGAGGAGACACACACGATGGCCGATTCACAACTGCAGTCAGCGCTTGCGCACTGGGCGCCGCGCCTGATCGCTAATGGCATTCCGTTGACCGACTTCCAGGACGTCACCGGCAGCCTCGCGTCCTGGAGCGACTGGTGCAAGGCCTGGGTCGCCCGTGGCGACGTCCACGACCAGCTGGGCGAGGCCGACCTCGCGGCCGGCCACCGGCTGTCGGCCGGCGAGCACTTCTCCCGCGCGGCGGTCTGCCACCACTTCGCCAAGTTCGTGTTCGTCGACGACCTCGACCAGATGAAGTGGGCGCACATGAAGGCGGTGACCTCGCGCGCCAAGGCGCTGCCGCTGATCGACCCGCCCGGCGAGCGGGTCGAGATCCCGTACATGGGCAGCACGCTCAAGGGCGAACTGCGCAAGCCGGCGGGCAGCGTGCGGCCGCCGGTGCTGGTGATGTGCATGGGCCTCGACTCGTGCAAGGAAGAGATGGACGCCTACGAGCGCAACTTCCTCGAGCGCGGCATCGCCACGCTGGCCTTCGACGGTCCGGGGCAGGGCGAGGCGGAGTACGAGTTCCCGATCCGCGGCGACTACGAGGTTCCGGTGAAGGCCGTGTTCGACTGGCTGGAAACCCGCAGCGACATCGACCATGGTCGTGCCGCAATATGGGGCGTGTCGCTCGGGGGCTACTACGCGCCGCGCGCGGCCGCTTTCGAGAAGCGGGCGAAGGCCTGCATCGCGCTGTCCGGCCCGTACAACATGGGCGCCAACTGGGACGGGCTGCCGGAGCTCACCCGTCGTGCGTTCCAGGTGCGTGCCAAGTGCGCCACGCCGGAAGAGGGCCGCAAGGTGGCGCATACGCTGTCGCTCGAGGGGCTGGCGTCGAACATCACCTGCCCGCTGTTCATCGTGGCCGGCAAGCAGGACCGTATCATTCCGTGGCAGGACGCAGAACGCCTCGCGCGCGAGGCCGGTGGTCCGGTCGAAATGCTGATGGTCGAGGATGGCAACCACGTGGTGAACAACCGCGCGTACCGCTACCGCACGCAGACCGCCGACTGGATGGCGGCCCAGCTCGGCCTTCCGAAGCGATAGGGGACAGGCAACCGCAGGGACACGCCGGCGCAAGCCGGACGATACGAGGCCGCCCGAGCGGCCCATGCAGCATTCACAGCGCGAGGCTGCCCGAGCAGCCCGTCGACCTTCCAAAGGAGATTCCATGAATCGCTTGCTTGCAGGTGCCGCAGCTGCGGCGGCCGTCGTATCGATGAATGTGCAGGCGCAGGACAACTTCCCGAACCGCCCGGTGCGGATCGTCGTGCCGTTTTCCGCCGGCAGCGCGACCGATATCCTGGCGCGGGCGGTTGCCGCGCGGCTCACCGAGGCCTGGGGCCAGCAGGTGCTGTCGGACAACCGTCCGGGCGCGCTCGGCATCATCGGCACCGAGATGATGCTCAAGGCAAACCCCGACGGCCACACGATGCTGATGGTGTCCTCCGGCCACGCAGCCAACGCGACGCTGGCGGCGAAGCTGCCGTTCGACACGGTGAAGGATTTCTCCGGCATTGCGCCGGTGGCCATCGTGCCGAACGTGCTGGTGGTGTCGCCGTCCTCCGGCGTCAAGAGCGTGCGCGACCTGGTCGAGCTGTCGAAGAAGCGGCCGAACGGGCTGCTCTACGCATCGGCCGGCATCGGCAGCTCCACCCACCTCAACGGCGAGGTGGTACGTGCCGCACTCGGACTCCAGGCCCAGCACGTCCCGTTCAAGGGCGTGCCCGAAGGTCTGGCCGACGTGATCGGCGGCCGTGTCGACTTCTTCATGGTGCCGCTGGTCGCCTCTCTCAGCCAGCTGAAGGCCGGCAAGCTGCTCGGCCTGGCGGTCGGTACCAACAAGCGTTCGTCGGTGCTGCCCGACCTGCCGACGCTGGTCGAGACCTACCCGAACGCAGGCTTCGACGGCTGGTTCGGTCTGCTCGCGTCGTCGAAGTCGCCGCGCGCGCTGGTCGGTCGCCTGAACCGCGACGTGAACAAGGTGCTGTCGATGCCCGAGGTGCGGGACCTGTTCCTGACCCAGGGCGCCGAGACGATGTCGATGACGCCTGAGCAGTTCGACAAGTTCCTGGCCGCCGAGGTCGTGCGGCTGGGCAAGGTGGTGCGCGAGTCGGGCGCGAAGGCCGAGTAGTCGGCAACATCCATCACGAGAAGGGGGACGCTTCGATGAAGAAGGAACACCTGCCCACCGGCGAGGCACAGAAGGGACGTGCCTATTCGCCGGCGGTGATCACCGAGGGCGGGCGCATCGTCTGGCTCGCCGGCCAGACTGCCCTGACCGATGCCGATGGCAAGGACCTGTCCGGCAACTTCGACGCCCAGGCCGAGCGCATCTTCGACCTGCTCGGCGCGACCATCGCGCGCGCTGGTGGCACCCTCGCCGACATGGTGACGATGACGGTGTTCATCAACGATCCGCGCAATGGCGACAGGTTCGTCGCGCTGCGCGGCAAGCGCTTTCCCGACGGCAAGTATCCGGCGAGCGCGCTGATCACGGTCTCGCACTTCGCGCGGCCCGGCCTGCTGATCGAGATCCAGGGCGTCGCCGTGGTGGCTGAATGAAACGTGCCGCGACTCGTGATGCCATCGCTTCGGTGATCGCTTCGGTGATCGCTCCAGCCGCGCTGCTGGCGGCCGGCAGTGCACTGGCCCAGGCGCCGAAGTACCCGACCAAGCCGATCCGCCTGCTGGTCACGCTCGGGCCGGGTTCGGCCGGCGACAACCTGTCCCGGCTGATGGCCGATGGCCTGTCGCGTTCGCTCGGCCAGCAGGTGGTCGTCGACAACCGTCCGGGTGCCGGCGGCAACGTCGCAGCGGAGCTGGCGGCACGCGCTGCGCCCGACGGCTACACGCTGTTCATCACCACGATCAGCACGCACGGCATCAATCCGACGCTCTACGGCAAGCTGAACTTCGACCCGATCAAGGACTTCGCGCCGATCATCCTGGCAGCGTCCAGCCCGAACATGCTGGTCGTGCATCCGTCGCTGCCGGTGAAGTCGGTCAAGGACTTCATTGCGCTGGCGCGGCAGAAGCCGGGCGAGCTCACCTATTCGTCGGGTGGCACCGGCACCTCGCAGCACATGGCCGGTGAACTGTTCGGCATGCTCACCGGAACGAAGCTGACGCACATCGCCTACAAGAGCACGCCGCTGTCGATCAACGCGGTGCTCTCGGGCGAGACCATCGCCTCGTTCGCCAGCGTGTCGGTGGTGTCGGGCATCGTGCAGGCGGGCAAGCTGCGTACGCTGGGCGTGACCAACGCGAAGCGCATCCCGTCGCTGCCGGATCTGCCGACGATCGCCGAGAGTGGCGTACCCGGCTTCGCGATCGCCGCCTGGTTCGGGTTCTCCGCCACCGGCGGCACACCCGAGCCGGTGGTGAACCTGCTCAACGCCGAGATGCGCAAGGTACTGCAGGACCCGGGCAACCGGCAGAAGCTGGCGGCACAGGGCATGGACGTGCTCGACAGCACGCCGGCGGAGTTCGCGGCCTACATCCGGTCCGAGATCGAACTCTGGGGCAAGGTGGTGAAGGCCTCGGGCGCGAAGGTCCAGTAGCCGCACCGTCGTCAACACGCAAACAGAGGCCGGCGATGCACTTCACCGCCCGGCTCGAGTCGCAACAGGAGGAGATGACCATGGAACGCCATTGCACACGCAACACCCCGTCGAAGTCCGCCGTCCCCGGCCTGCAGGCTGCCGTGGGGGCGCTCGCGCTCGCCCTGTCCGGGGCTGCATTCGCACAGGCCGATGCGGCGAAGGACTTCCCGAACCGGCCGCTGCGGATCATGGGCCAGGGTACGGGCAGCACCGCCGACTACCTGTCGCGGGTGATCGGCCAGAAGCTGACCGAACGCTGGGGCCAACCGGTGGTGGTGGACAACCGTGCGGGCGCCGGTGGCACCATCCCGACCGAGGTCGCGGCGCGGGCAACGCCGGACGGCCACACGCTGGTGATGGGACATGCCGGGCCGATGGTCAGCGCGGTCACCCTGTATCCGAAGCTCGGCTACGACCCCGTGCGCGACCTGCAACCGCTGTCGATGGTGGCGCAGGGCGTTACCGCGCTGGTGGTGAACACCACCCTGCCGGTGACCAGCGTCAAGGACCTGATCGCCTACGCGAAGCAGAAGGGGCGGCTGACCTACGGTTCGGCGGGCAACGGTTCGATCAGCCACCTGTCGGGTGAACTGTTCAAGAAGGTCGCAGGCATCGAAATGGAGCACGTGCCGTACAAGAGTGCGGGTGCCGCGCTGACCGGACTCCTGTCCGGCGACGTACAGCTGTCTTTCCTGTCCCCGGTCACCGTGGCCGGGCAGTTGAAGGCCGGCGGCGCCGCGAAGATGCGACCGCTTGTGGTTTCGAGCCCGAAGCGCTTCATCGGCGCGCCGGACATCCCCGGCTCCGCCGAGGCCGGACTGCCGCAGTTCGAGGCGCGCCTGTGGTTCGGCCTGTTCACGACGCAGAAGACACCCAAGCCGGTGGTCGACAAGCTGCACCAGGCGATCGTCGAAATCCTTGCGATGCCTGATGTACGCGAGACCATCCTGAAGCAGGGCATCGAAGTCGTGTCGTCGTCGCCGGCGGAGCTTGGCCGCTTCGTGACGGACGAGATCGCCCGCTGGACGCCGATCATCAAGGCCGCCGGCATCACGGCAGACTGATCCGGACAGCAACGCCCCGATGAAGACACGGACGCTCGGAAGCCATGGCCTGCAGGTTTCTGCCATCGGCCTCGGCATGGGCAGCACGACCACCAACTTCGGCGAGAACGACGGCGAAGTCCAGGTCGAGACCATGCGCCGGGCGCTCGACCTCGGGGTGAACTTCCTCGATTCGTCCGATGCCTACCAGAAGGGCCGCCACGAGCAGCTGATCGCCGAAGCCATCCGCGGGCGGCGCCACGGCGTCGTGGTGGTGTCGAAGTTCGGCAACTTCGACCTGCCAGGCGGCGGGAAGGGCTACAACGGCAGGCCGGACTACGTGCCGCAGGCCTGCGACAAGAGCCTGAAGCAGCTCGGGGTCGACACCATCGACCTGTATTACCTGCACCGGATCGATCCGGAGGTCCCGGTCGAGGAGACCTGGGGCGCGATGGCCAGGCTGGTCGAGCAGGGCAAGGTGCGCTTCCTGGGCCTCTGCGAGGCTGGCGCTGACACGCTGCGGCGCGCGAGCGCAGTACATCCGGTAGCTGCACTGCAGA
Source organism: Betaproteobacteria bacterium (assembly GCA_947458265.1). GTDB lineage: Bacteria > Pseudomonadota > Gammaproteobacteria > Burkholderiales > CAIKXV01 > CAIKXV01. The sequence continues at coordinate 151,162 of CANGYF010000006.1, read as the reverse complement.
CCGAGTACTCGCTCTGGGAGCGTCACGTCGAGCGCGAGATCCTGCCCGCCTGCCGCGAACTGGGTATCGGCTTCGTCCCGTATTCGCCGCTGGGCCGCGGGCTGCTGACCGGCCGCGTACGTTCCCTCGACGACATCGCGCCGAACGACCGGCGACGCATCCATCCGCGCTTCCATGCCGGAAACCTCGAGAAGAATCTGGAACTGCTCGCACCGCTGCAGCGCATCGCCGCGCGGTTCGGCGCGACTACCGCGCAGGTGGCACTGGCCTGGCTGCTGGCGCAGGGCGAGGACATCGTGCCGATCCCCGGTACCAAGCAGCAGAAGTACCTCGAGCAGAACGTCGCGGCGGTCGACCTTGTGTTGACCCCTGCGGACGTCGCCGAGCTCTCCGAAGCGTTCCGCCCCGGCGTCGGTGCCGGCGAGCGCTATCCCGCCGGTTACTTCAAGACGCTCGGAGGCTGAGCATGTCCGGCGCCATCCCCGATTCCCTGTATCCCCGTTTCTCCGACGTCGAATTCGAGCGTCGGCATGCGCGTGCGCGCACGCTGATGTCCGGCGAGGAACTGTCGGCGCTGGTCGTCTACGGCCACTCCGGCATGTCGCGCCACATGCAGGCCGACGTGCTCTGGCTGTCCGGTTTCTTCGGCAATCGCAACAACTACGTGGCGATGGTCGACGGCGGCGCGCCGGTGCTGTTCGCGCAGTCGCACAACCATGTGCCCAACGCGCGCGAGATGGCCTCGATCGAGACGCGCTGGGGCGGCGCCGATTCGGCGGCGACGATCGCGCGCTTCCTGCTCGATTCCGGCGCAGCGCCCGGCGTGCTCGGCTGGGTCGGCGACGTGCCAGCGGCCGACTGGCTCACCTGGCAGAAGCTGCTGCCCGGCTGGACCTTCCGCGAGGTGACGCCGAAGTTCCGCAACCTGCGCCAGGTGAAGGGCGACGAAGAGATCGAATGGCTGCGCCGCGGCGCCCAGCTGACCGATGCCGCGCTGCAGGCGCTGATCGACGGCGCCCATGCCGGGCTGCGCGAGGCCGAGCTGGGCGCGATCGTCGAATCGGCCGGCTTCGCTGCCGGCGGTCTGCCGCACCTGTGCTACCTGTCCTCCGGCGGCCAGGACGAGGCCTCGGCCTGCGTGCCCCGGCAGAACCTGACCCAGCGCGTGCTGCGCAAGGGCGACGTGGTGAACAACGAGATCAGCATCAGCCACTGGGGCTACTCGGGGCAGATCCAGCGGCCGATCTTCATCGGCGAGGCGCCCGGCCCGCGCTACGCTTCGTTGTGCGAGGTCGCGCTCGAGTCGTACCAGCGCGGGCTCGAGGTGCTGCGTGCCGGTGCTACCAGCGACGATGTGCTCGACGCCGCCGAGGTGATCCATGCACGCGGCTATACCGTGAACGATTCCTTCCTGCATGGATTCGGCGTTGGCCTGCTGCCGCCGAACCTCGCCACGCGGCGTACGGCGAAGGGGCGCTCGATCGCGCCGTTCGTGTTCGAGAAGAACATGTGCATGGTGCTGCAGCCGAACATCGTCACCGAGGACGAGCGTGCCGGCGTACAGCTGGGCAACCTGGTGCGCATCACCGACACCGGTGTCGAGAACCTGCACCGGTTGCCGCTGCAGTATTTCGTCACGCAGGACTGAAAGAACCCACGATGGACATCCGCCGCCACAGCCGCCGTACTTTCTCCCTGCGCAGTGCAGCCGTCGCCATCGCTGCCGCGTTCACCGGGCTGTCCGGGGTCGTGTCCGTTCCCGCCTTCGCCCAGCCTGCGGAAGCCCAGTGGCCGATCCGCCCGGTGCGCATGATCACCGGCTCGGTCGGTGGCACCTCGGACATCATCGCGCGCTTCACCGCGCAGCGCCTGTCCGAGCGCTGGAAGCAGCAGGTGCTGGTCGACAACCGGGCGGGGCTGGGCGGCATCATCGGTTCGCAGATCGGCGCCAAGGCCGCGCCCGACGGCTACACGCTGATCGTCGGCCAGATCGGCACCCATGCCAGTGCCAACGTTCTCTACAAGAATCTCGGCTACGACCAGGTGCGCGACTTCGTGCCGATCTCGCTGATGTCGAACTCGGCGATCGCGCTGGTGGTGAATCCGGCGGTGCCGGCGAACAACCTGAAGGAGTTCGTCGCGCTCGCGCGTGCGAAGCCCGGGATGACCTACGCTTCCGCCGGCGGTGCGACCAGCAGCCAGCTGTCGGGCGAGCTGTTCAACCTGATTACCGGTGCGAAGCTGATGCACGTACCCTACAAGGGCTCGGGTTTCGCGCTGCCTGCGGTGATTTCGGGCGAGACGCAGTCGGCCTTCCTCGCCTCGTCGACCGTGGCGACCCAGGTGCGCGGCGGCAAGCTGCGCGCCATCGCGGTGCTGTCGAAGGAACGATTCGCCGGCACGCCCGACATCCCGAGCACCACCGAGCAGGGCGTGCCCGGGCTGGATGCCAACGTCTGGTTCGGCATGTTCGCGCCGGCCGGCATGAGCCGCACGCTGGTCACGCGCATCAACCGCGACATCGTCGCGGTGCTCGGCACGCCCGAGGCACGCGAGGCGCTGCTCGCCGCGGGTGCCGAGCCGACGCCGACCACGCCGGAAGCATTCGCTGCATTCCACAGATCCGAGATCGCCAAGTGGACAAAGGTGATCCAGCAGGCAGGCATCAAGGTCGAGTGAGGAGGAAGCCATGAAATCGTTCGGAATCGGGGCGCGGCAGGCGCCCGGCAGTCGTGCCTTCGGGGCCGTCGTACGCCTGGCGGTGGTCGCCGGTCTGGCGGCCGTTTCGTTCGCACCGGCCTCGCAGGCGATGGCGGCGGAGGCGAAATACCCGGTGCGTCCGGTACGACTGGTGGTGCCTTTCCCGCCGGGTGCGGCGAGCGACTTCCTCGGACGTACGCTGGGTGTACGCCTGTTCGAGACCTGGGGCCAGCAGGTGGTGGTCGACAACCGGCCCGGCGCGGGCGGCATCCTTGGCGGCCAGATCGTCGCCGGGGCCGCGCCCGACGGCTACACCATGGCGCTGATCGGCACGCCGCACCTCGCGGCGCCGCTGCTGCAGCGCGAACTGCCGTTCCGCCCGATCGAGGACTTCACGATGGTGATGCAGATCGCATCGCTCGCCAACGTGCTGGTCGTCGCGCAGCAGCTTCCGGTGAAGACGCTGCCCGAGTTCCTCGCGCATGCCAAGTCGCGTCCCGGCCAGCTCAACATGGGTTCGGCCGGCATCGGCAGCGGCTCGCACATGGCCGGTGAGTTCTTCCGGCAGGCAGCCGGGATCGACACGGTGCACGTGCCGTTCAAGCTGTTGTCGGATGCGCTGTCCGAGATGTTCGCCGGGCGGGTGCACTACTATGTGTTCCCGGTGGCGGCGATCGCACCGGTGCTGCGCGAAGGCCGGCTGCGCCCGATCGCCGTCACCTCGGGCAAGCGCGCGAGCGGCTTCCCCGACGTGCCGGCGATGACCGAGGCCGGCATGCCGGGCTTCGTGTACGACACCTGGTTCGGCATCATCGGCCCGGCCAAGCTGCCAGCACGGATCGTCGATCGCTGGGTGACGGACCTCGGCAAGATCCTGCGCGAGCCCGATACGGTCGAGCGCATGCTCAAGAGCGGCAGCGACCCGGCGCCGTCGACATCGGCCGAGTTCCTCGCGCTGATGAAGGCCGAGTACCCGCGCTACGCGAAACTCATCAAGCAGGCCAACCTGCGCATCGACTAGGAAGAACGGAACATGGCAAGGGATCCCCGCGTACAGTCCGCGATCGACCACTGGTCGCCGCGCTTCATCATCAACGGCGTGCCGTCGGCCGACTTCGCCGAGGTCACCGCAGCCTGCGAGACCTGGGAGGACTGGTGCGCTGCCTGGGGCGAGCGTGCGAAGGTGCACGAGGCCCTCGGCGAGCAGGCGCTGGCAGAGGGCTACCGTCTGTCGGCCGGGGCGCACTTCACCCGCGCCGCGGTCTGCCACCATTTCGGCAAGTTCCTGTTCGTCAACGACCTGGCACAGCAGAAGGCCGCCAACATGCGTGCGGTCGAATGCCGCAACAAGGCGCTGCCGCTGATCGATCCGCCGGGCGAACGGGTTGCGATCCCCTACGAGGGCAAGGTGCTCTACGGCAACCTGCGCAAGCCGAAGGGCGTGGTCAATCCGCCGGTGGTGGTGATGTGCATGGGCCTGGACTCCACCAAGGAGGAGATGGACGACTACGAGAATCGCTTCCTCGCGCGCGGCGTGGCGACGCTGCCGTTCGACGGGCCGGGGCAGGGCGAGGCCGAGTACGAGCTGCCGATCTGCCCGGAGTTCGAGAAGCCGGTGAAGGCGGTGGTCGACTGGATCGAGACCCGCGGTGACCTGGACGCGAGCCGCATCGGCATCTGGGGCGTCTCGTTCGGCGGCTACTATGCGCCGCGCGCCGCGGCGTTCGAGAAGCGCATCAAGGCCTGCGTGTCGCTGTCCGGTGCCTACCAGCGCAAGACCACCTTCGAGGGACGGCCGGTGATCAACGTCGAGGCGTTCCGTGTACGCTCCGGTAGCAAGGACCTCGAGGAGGCAGGACGGGTCGCGGCGCGCGTGAGCCTGGCCGATTGCGCGAAGGACATCACCTGCCCGATCTACATCCTGGCCGGCACCAAGGACCGCCTGACCGGCGTCGACCAGGCGCAGAAGCTGGCCGACGCGGTTTCCGGCCCGGTGACGCTGTCGATCGTCGAGGGTGGCAACCACGTGGTGAACAACTACTGGTACACCTACCGCGACCAGACGGCCGACTGGATGGCCACGCAGCTCGGGGTCGCGAAGCGCTGAGGCGCCGGCGGCGGGACTGCCCGCAGCAAGGTGCGCCGCGCGCATCCGGACACGATACGAACATACCGACGGAGAAGCATCGAATGGCTAAGAAGCTGAAGAAGGTCGAGCCGCAGCAGGTCAAGGCGGCGGACATCCCGGTCAAGGCCCGGCGCGGCAAGTCGCTGGCCGAGACGATGATGGACTACCCGGACCCCGACCACCGCTGGGACCGCCCGCTGCAGGCCCCGGGCCGGATGCAGGTCGACTTCGAGGAGCGGGTCAACTTCCAGCGGCTGCACACCTACCGCCTGGCGCGCACCAAGGCCGCGCTCGCGCGCAGCGGCATGGGCGCGATGCTCTGCTTCGACCAGTACAACGTGCGCTACACCACCAGCACGGTGATCGGCGAGTGGGCGCGCGACAAGCTGACCCGCTGGTCGCTGGTCACCGGCAACGGCGAGCCCTACATCTGGGACTTCGGTTCGGCTGCGCGCCACCACCGCATCTACTGCCCGTGGCTGCCGACCAACCATGTGTTCGCCGGCAACGTCGGCATGCGCGGCGCGATCAACCCGTCGGTCGGCCTGTTCGAGGAAGCGGCGAAGGAGATCTTCGACATCCTCAAGCAGGAGGGCGTGGCCGACATGCCGCTGGGCATCGACGTGGTCGAGCCGCCGTTCCTGTTCGCGCTGCAGAAGCTCGGGCTGAAGATCGTCGACGGCCAGCAGATGATGCTGGCGGCGCGCGAGATCAAGAACCATGACGAGATCACCCTGCTGAACATGGCCAGCTCCATGGTCGACGGCGTCTACCAGGACATCTTCGAGGCGCTCAAGCCGGGCGTGCGCGAGAACGAGGTGGTGGCGATGGCCACCAAGCGCCTGTACGAGATGGGGTCGGATTGCGTCGAGGCGATCAACGCGATCGCCGGCGAGCGCTGCAGCCCGCATCCGCACAACTTCACCGACCGGCTGATCCGCCCGGGCGACCAGGCCTACTTCGACATCATCCAGTCGTACATGGGCTACCGTACCTGCTACTACCGCACGTTCACCGTCGGCAGCGCCACGAAGGCACAGCAGGATGCGTACAAGAAGGCCCGCGCCTGGATGGACGGTGCGATCTCGATGCTCAAGCCGGGCGTCACCACCGACAAGGTAGCCGCGGCGTTCCCGAAGTCGACCGAGATCGGCTTCGAGACCGAGATGTCCGCCTTCGGCCTGAACTTCTGCCACGGCCTGGGCCTGGGCCTGCACGAGCGGCCGCTGATCTCGCGGCTGAACTCGTTCAAGGATCCGTACGAACTGAAGGCCGGCATGGTGTTCGCGGTCGAGACCTTCTGCCCGGCCAAGGACGGCGTGTCAGCCGCGCGCATCGAGGAGGAGGTGGTGCTGACGCCCAACGGCGCGCAGATCATCTCGCTGTTCCCGGCGCAGGAACTGCCGATCGCAAACAAGTACTGAGTCATGAGCAAAGACAAGCACAAGGGGATTCGATGAGTGCCATTCCGAAAGCGAAGAAGCCGGCCTTCGAGATCGGGCGCGAGACGCGCCTCGACCTGTTCCGGCTGCAGCTCGAGCTGCGCATGTGCGAGAAGCGTGCGTTCGACCTGTTCCTGCAGAACATGATCAAGGGCACCAGCCACCTGTCCCTGGGGCAGGAGGCGATCGCCGCCGCGTTCGGCGTCGCGATGAAGGCCGACGACTACACGTTCTGTACCTACCGCGGCCATGCGCACACGCTGGCGCGCGGTGCGTCGATGACCGGCGTGCTGGGCGAGCTGATGGGCCGCGAATGCGGCCTGCTCGGCGGCAAGGGCGGGTCGATGCACCTGACCGACGTCGAGAAGGGCGTGATGGGCTCGTACGCGATCATCGGCGCGCATCTGCCGATCGCTGCCGGCGCTGCCTGGTCGGCGCAGTACCGAGGCACCAAGCAGGTGGCCGTGTGCTTCTTCGGCGACGGCACGACCAACATCGGAGCCTTCCACGAGGCGCTCAACTTCTCGGTGATCTGGAACCTGCCGGTGGTGTTCGTCTGCGAGAACAACTTCTACATGGAATACACGCCGATCCGTTCGGTGACCGCGGTAGATGCCCCGGCGGCGGACCGCGCGGCGGCCTACGGGCTGCCGTCGATCATCGTCGACGGCAACGACGCCGACATCATGTACGAGACCGCGATGGCGGCGATCGACAAGGCGCGTGCCGGCGGCGGTCCTTCGCTGATCGAGGCGCGCACCTACCGGCACTCGGGCCACTCGCGCGCCGACCCGGCGAAGTACCGGCCGGAAGGCGAGCTCGAGGAATGGCTGAAGAAGGATCCGATCCCGACCTACCGTGAGCGCCTGCTGCGGCTGGGCTTCTCCGAGGGCACGCTGAAGGGGATCGAGGAAGACACGCAGCGCAAGGTGGACGAGGCGACGACGGCGGCAAAGGCTTCGCCGGTGCCCTCGCTGGACGTGATCGACAAGGATGTCTGGGCAGACGGGAGCACGGCATGGCGGAACTGACATATCGCGACGCGGTCGCGGCGGGCATCGCGCAGGAAATGCGGCGCGATCCGAACGTGGTGTTCCTGGGCGAGGACGTTGCCCATGCCGGCGGGGTGTTCAAGGCGACCGTCGGGCTGCTCGATGAGTTCGGACCGCTGCGCGTGCGCGACTGCCCGATCTCCGAGCAGGCCATCCTCGGCGCGGCGATGGGTGCGGCGATGACGGGGTTGAAGCCGATCGCCGAGATCATGTTCTCCGACTTCCTGGCGGTGTGCTGGGACATCATCGCCAACGAGATGGCGAAGATGCGCTACATGACCAACGGCCAGGTAACGATGCCGGTGGTGATCCGCACCGCGAACGGTGCCGGCTCCCGTTTCGGTGCGCAGCATTCGCAGTCGCTCGAGAACTGGGCGATGACCGTGCCCGGCCTGAAGGTCGTCGCGCCGGCCTACCCGGCCGACGTCAAGGGCCTGCTGGCCGCCGCGGTGCGCGACGGCAACCCGGTGGTGTTCTTCGAGCAGAAGTCGCTCTATTCGATGAAGGGCGAAGTGCCCGACGGCGAACATTACGAACCGCTGGGCAAGGCCAAAGTGCTGCGTCGGGGCCGGCACTGCACGATCGTCGCGCTGGCGGCGATGGTGCACCGCTCGATGGACGCGGCCGAGATCCTGCAGCGCGAGCATGGCATCGATGCCACGGTGATCGACCTGCGCTGCCTGGTGCCGCTCGATACCCAGACCATCCTCGCCGAGGTGGCCCGCACCGGCCACCTGATCACCGTCGAAGAGAACCCGCGGCTGTGCGGCTGGGGCGCGGAGATCTCCTCGATCGTCACCGAGGAGTGCTTCTGGGACCTCGACGGCCCGATCATCCGCATCACCACTCCGCACATCCCGCTGCCGTCGGCTGACGCGCTGGAAGACGCGACGATCCCGTCGGTCGCGCGCATCGTCGAGACGGTGCGCACGCGGCTCGGCTGAGCGGCGCAGCGGCCGGCCTCGCAGGCAGCACACGAAGCACTGCAAGCAGGAGCACACGCACGCCGGAGCGGTCGGCCGGCGTGCATACGACAGAGCGGCAGGAGCCGCCATTCCAGTTTCGCCAACCAGGGGGAGCCATCCAATGAACGATTCCAGAAGCGACAAGCCCGTGATCCATCGAGTCTTCCGCCGCACCGCGCTGGCCGCCATGCTGTCGATCGCAGCCGTGGTCACGCTGCCGGCGGCGGCGCAGCCGAAGCCGGAAGCCCGACCCGCACCGGATACGATCCTGGTCAACGGGCGTATCGCGACGGTCGATGACCAGTTCCGGTTCGTGCAGGCGCTGGCCGTGTCCGGCCGTCGCATCGCTGCCACTGGTACCAACGCTGACATCCGGAAGATGGCCGGGCCAGCCACGAAGGTGATCGACCTGCAGGGGCGGACCGTCATCCCGGGCCTGATCGACAACCACTCGCACTGGGTCCGTGCAGCCGAGCATGATGAACTGCGCTTCGACGGCATCACCTCCCGGGCGCAGGCGCTGAAGCTGCTCGCCGACAGGGTGCGCACGACGCCGGCCGGGGAGTGGATCTCGGTACTCGGTGGCTGGTCGGAGCAGCAGTTCACCGACGACCAGCGCAGCTTCACCCGCGCCGAGATCGATGCCATCGCGCCGAACCATCCGGTGGTGTTGCAGGCGGTGTACCTGCACAGCACCCTGAACACCGCGGCGCTGCGCGGCGCGAAGATCGACGCATCGACGCCCAACCCGCCCAATGGCGTGATCGAGAAGGGCGCCGACGGCCAGCCGACCGGGATGGTGACCGGTGCCGGCGGCGTCGCGTTCGTCGCCGCCCGCATCCCGCTGAAGGACCGCGATGCCTGGCTCGCCAATACCCGCAAGCTGGTGCGTGAGCTCAACGCGATGGGCATCACCAGCTGGATGGATGCCGGCGGCCGCGGCATGAGTGCGCGCCACTACGAGCCCTATGCGGAACTCGCAAGGCGCGACGAACTCGACGTGCGGGTGTTCTGGACCACTATCCGGCAGCCGGCAACGCCGGAGCAGGTCGACAAGGTGCTGGCGGAGATTTCGACCCTGCGTCCGTTCCAGGGCAACGACTACTTCGACCATGTCGGATACGGCGAGACGATGTACGGGCCGCTGACCACGCAGCTGCTGCGCAAGGAGACCGTCGTGCGTCCCGAGGATGTCGCGCAGATGGTGCGCATCGCGCGGGCACTCGCCGAGCGCGGCATCTACCTGAACGCGCACGTCGAGATGGAGGACGTGATCGATGTCTACCTCGCCGAGTTCGAGAAGCTGAATGCACAGGTGCCGTTCCGCGGCTTCCGCTGGTCGTTCTCGCACCTCGACCAGGTGACGGCGGTTCAGCTCGACCGCATGAAGCGCCTGGGCATGACTGCGCAGATCCACAGCCGGCCCCTGATCCAGGGCGTGCTGATGCACCGCGTGCACGGCGACAAGGCCTGGGACATGCCGCCGTTCCGGCGCGTCCAGGACAGCGGCATCCGCTGGGGCCTGGGCTCGGACGCGACCGCGGTCACCACGTCGAACCCCTTCTACACGCTGGGGTTCGCCATCACCGGGAAGATGGTCGGCGGCCACCACGTGAATCGCCAGACGATCAGCCGCGAGGAAGCGCTGATCGCGCACACGCGCAACAACGCATACATCGTGTTCCAGGAGTCGAACCTCGGTTCGCTCGCGCCGGGCAAGTACGCCGACCTCCTGGTGCTCGACAGGGATTACTTCCGCGTGCCCGCGGATGACATCAAGGACCTCAAGCCGGTGCTGACGATGGTCGGCGGCCGGGTCGTGTACGAGGCGGGCAAGCGGTAGCAGAAGTTCCGGCAATCAGAGACGGGTGGATCCATGGAAATCATCATGCCGCAGCTCGGCGAGACAGTCGCCGAGGGCACGGTCAGCAAGTGGTACAAGAAGGTCGGCGATGCCATCAAGGCGGACGAGACGCTGTTCGATGTCGAGACCGACAAGGTCAACACCGAGATCCCGTCGCCGGTCGCCGGGGTACTGACCGAGATCCGCGTGGCCGAGGGCGTCACCGCCAAGGTCGGCGTGGTGCTGGCGGTGATCACCGAGGCCGGGGCTGCTGCGGCGCCTTCGGCTACGGCAGCAGCCCCGGCAGCGGCCTCGCCCGTGGCAGCTCCGGTGCAGGCTGCATCGCCCGCCGCGGGCGCGTGGGCCGCCCGTCCGTCGGCAGTGCCGGCGAAGGTGGACGGCAGCCTGCGGCTTTCACCGGTGGTGCGCAAGCTGGCGGCCGAGCATGGCATCGACCCGACGCAGGTGCCTGGCACCGGACGTGATGGCCGCGTGACCCGCGAGGACATGCTGGCCTTCGTCGAGGCGCGCACGTCGCAGGCTGTTGCTCCCGCGTTGCCGGCCTCGGCGCCTGCTGCGCCGTCCACCCGGCCGGCGGCCGCCACGCCGGCATTGCCGGTGGCACCGGTCACGGCCGCCCCGGCCTCCACCGGTCCGTCCGAGCGCATCCGCCTGAATCCGATCCGCAAGCGCACCGCGGAACACCTGGCGCGAGCCTGGGTCACGGTGCCGGCGGTGCTGCAGGCGATCGAGGTCGACTTCCACAAGGTCGACGAAGCGCGCAAGGCGGCCGGCAGCGGCTGGAAGGCGCGCGAAGGGTTCTCGCTGACCTACCTGCCGTTCATCGCGCGCGCGGTGTCGATCGCGCTGGCAAAGTTCCCGCGCCTGAATTCCAGCGTCGACGGCGACGAACTGGTGCTGCACAAGCGCATAAACCTGGGCATCGCAGTCGACATGAACTTCGACGGCCTGATGGTGCCGGTGGTGAAGGACGTGCCGTCGAAGTCGCTGCCGCAGATCGCGCGCGAGGTGAACGACCTGGCGCAGCGGGCGCGGGCGAACCGGCTCAAGCCGGACGACCTGTCCGAGGCGACCTACACGCTGTCCAATTCCGGCGTCTTCGGTACGGCATTCACCGCGCCGATCGTCAACGTGCCGCAGGTTGCGATACTGTCGACTGACGGCGTGCAGAAGAAGCCGGTGGTGGTCGAAGGACCGGCAGGCGACAGCATTGCAATCCGCCCGGTCGGCATGCTTGCGCAGTGCTTCGACCATCGTGCCGTCGATGGCGCCTATTCGGCGGCCTTCCTGAAAGAAGTGAAGACGGTGCTCGAAACGCGGCACTGGGTACAGGACCTCGAAGCCTGACCCGCGCCGCATCCATGCTGGCAGCAGCCGGGCGGCGGGGACCACCCCGCCCCCGGGAACGGAGGAGTGGAACGATGAACCACAAGACGCAGTACTCGATGGATGCAGCCCTCAAGCTCGGCGCGGTCGCGCTCGGGGCCGTCACCTTCATGCTCGGCGCGGCCGAGTCGCGCGCCCAGGCCTGGCCGGTCAAGCCGATCCGCGTGATCGCTCCGTTCCCGCCCGGCGGCACGTCGGACGTGATCGGACGGGTGGTCGGCGCCAAGCTGCAGGAAGTGCTCGGACAGAACGTGCTGGTCGAGAACCGTGCGGGTGCCGGCGGCAGCCTGGGCACCGAAGTCGCGGCGCGCGCACCGGCGGACGGCTACACGATCCTCGTCGGCAACGCGAGCCCGATCTCGATCAACCCGCTGCTGGTCAAGTACCAGTACGACACCCTGCGCGACTTCGCCTCGGTGACGCTGGTCGCTCGCTCGCCGCAGCTGCTGGTGGTGCACCCGACGCTGCCGATCAAGACCGTCAAGGACCTGATCCCGTTCATCAAGGCCAACAGCGGCAAGGTCAACTACGGCTCGTCGGGCATCGGCACGCTCGCCCACCTGGCGGCCGAGCAGTTCAAGACGATGACGAAGACCGACATCACGCACATCACCTACAAGGGCTCGATCCTGGTCGTGCTCGACATGGTGGCCGGCAACATCCCGCTGGCGTGGTCGGACATGGCGCCGGCCCTCACCCAGGTCAAGGCCGGCAAGCTGCGCGCGGTGGCGGTCACCTCGGCCAAGCCGAGCCCGCTGCTGCCTGACGTGCCGACCATGGCCTCGGTGCTGCCCGGCTTCGACATGGTCAACTGGTGGGGCCTGTTCGTACCCGCCGGCACGCCGCAGCCGGTGATCGGCAGGCTCAACTCGGAACTGGTCAAGATCATGCGTTCGGCCGACGTGGTCGATCGCTTCGCCGGCCTCGGCGTGGAGTCCCTGTCGAGCACGCCCGAGGAGCTGACCGCGCTGGTCAAGGCCGAGATCGCCTCGTTCGGCAACCTGATCCGTGCCGCGAACATCAAGGCCGACTGAACACGGGCGCCGCCCCTCTACCCTTTCATCCACCTCTGAACCCGGAGAAACCCATGACAACTGCAAACCTCAAGCAACACAAGCTCGGCTGGATCGGCATCGGCCGCATGGGCTATGCGATGGCGGCGAGGCTGGCCAAGGTCGGCTGCGACCTGTCGGTCTGGAACCGCACCAAGTCCAAGGCCGAGCCGCTGAAGGAATACGGCGCGAAGGTCGTCGACAACCTTACCGACCTGGCCGACTGCGACATCATCTTCACGATGGTCTCCACCGGCGACGACGTGAAGGAAGTGCTGTACGGCCCGAACGGCGTGATGTCCAAGGGCGGCAAGCCGAAGCTGGTGATCGACTCCACCTCGATCTCGCTGGAAGCTTCGGCCGAGATCCGCGCCGAACTCGCCGCGCACGGCGTGCAGATGCTGGCCGCGCCGGTGTCCGGCAACGCCAAGGTGATCAAGGCAGGCAAGCTCACCATCGTCGCCTCCGGCCCGCAGGCCGCGTTCGACATGGCGCTGCCCTACCTCGACGTGGTCGGCGCTGGCGTGTCTTACGTCGGTGAAGGCGAACTCGCCCGCATCGCCAAGATCTGCCACAACGTGATGCTCGGCGTCGTCATCCAGAACCTGTGCGAGATCACCGTGCTGGCCGAGAAGGCCGGCATGAAGCGCCACCAGTTCCTCGACTTCCTGAACAAGAGCGTGATGGGCTCGACCTTCACGAAGTACAAGACGCCGGCGATCACCAATCTCGACTTCCACGTCACCTTCACGCCGGAACTGCTGAGGAAGGACCTCGACCTCGGCCTGTATGCGGCCAAGTCGCTGGAAGTCCCGATGCCGACCACCACGATCACCCGCGATCTGGTGCAGACGCTGATCGGCCATGGCTACGACGAGGACTTCTCGCAACTGCTGCTGCTGCAGGCGAAGGCATCCGGCGTCGAACTGAAGCCGGAGAACGTCGAGGTTGGGGACGGGCTGTCCTGACGAGGGCGAGGAGGCAGGACATGGAACTGCAGCAGGCAGGCCGCACGCACACGAACGAACGGCAGCGGGACGTCGCGGAAGGTCGCCTGCGAGGTGCAGTACCTCGCCGATCGGCCATCCGGTCGAACAGGCTGGCCATGGCAGGCGCGGCCGTGATGGCAGCGGCATCGGCCCTGGTCGCACTCCCCGTGCAAGCCCAGGCGCCGTACCCGTCGAAACCGATCCGCATGATCGTGCCCTTCCCCGCAGGCGGGGGCTACGATTTCCTCGGCCGGCTGTACGCGGCGAAGATGGGCGAGACCTGGGGTCAGCCGGTGCTGGTCGAGAACCGCGCCGGCGCCAACGGCAACATCGGCTCCGAGGTGGCCGCGAAGGCACCGCCCGACGGCTACACGCTGCTGATGGGCGGCATCGGGCCGCAGGCGCTGTCGGTCGGCCTGTATCCCAACCTGCCCTACGATCCGCTGAAGGCGTTCGAGCCGATCTCGCTGGTCGCGGGACAGCCGAACCTGCTGGTGGTGCATCCGTCGATGCCGGTGAAGACGCTGAAGGACTTCATCGCCTTCGCCAAGGCGCGGCCCGGACAGATCTCCTACGCCTCCAATGGCAGCGGCAGCGGCCAGCACATCGCGGCCGAACAGTTGAAGCTGATGACTGGCATCGACATCGTCCACGTCCCGTTCAAGGGCGCGGCGCCGGCGCTCACCGCCATCCTGTCGGGCGAGGTCGCGGTGGCGTTCAACGTGATCCTGTCGCCGCTGCCATACGTGAAGAGCGGGCGCCTGCGCGCGCTGGCCACTGCCAGTTCGCGCCGGGCCAGCCTCGCGCCGGACGTGCCTACGATGGCCGAGCTCGGCTATCCGATCGACATCGACACCTGGTATGCGCTGTACGCGCCGGCCGGCACGCCCAAGGATGTCGTCGGCCGGCTTGCCGCCGAGGCGGTGCGCATCGGGGGGCTGGCCGACGTGCGCGAGCGCGCGGGCAGCCAGGGCATCGAGATGATCGGCGCCGGTCCTGACAGGCTGCTCGCGCACAACCGCGCCGAGATCGCCCGCTGGACCAAGGTGATCCGGCAGGCCAAGATCAGCATCGATTGATCTTCGGGGTCTTTGGGGTCATGCGTGCAGCAGTCCTGCCTGTGCCGGCGGCGTTGCCGCTGTTCCCGGCCAGCCTGAGGCCCAGGGAACCGGGGAAGCTTTGCATGCCGCGGGCTGCCGGGCAGGTCATCCTGGCCTAGAATCGCGGCTTCCTGCGCCGAGGTCGGCGCAACCGGAGGCAGTCATGGCACAGACAGTGGCGATGATCGGGCTCGGCATCATGGGCTCGGCGATCTCGGCGAACCTGGTGAAGAACGGCTTCACCGTGCTCGGTTTCGATGTGTCCGAGGCTGCGAAGGCGGCGGCCAGGGCCAAGGGCGTCGAACTGGTCGCATCGCCGAAGGAAGCCGCCGCGAAGGCCGACGTGCTGCTGCTCTCCCTGCCGAGCGTCGCCGCGCTCGACGCGGTTGTTGCAGGCCCCGATGGCATCCTCGATGCCGCACGCGGCGGCCTCGTCGTGGCCGAACTCTCGACGCTGCCTATCGAGGACAAGCTGCGCAGCCATGATGCACTGGCTGCCGCCGGCATCACGATGCTCGACTGCCCGCTGTCGGGCACCGGCGGCCAGGCGGTGAGCGGCGACCTCTCGGTCTACATGAGCGGCGATACGGCGGCGGCGGAGAAGGTCCGCCCGGTGTTCGCCGGCTTCTCCCGCCAGCAGGACCATGTCGGCCCGTTCGGCAACGGCATGAAGATGAAGGCGGTGGCCAACATGCTGGTGGCGATCCACAACGTGGCGGCGGCCGAGGCCTTCGTGTTCGGCATGAAGATGGGGCTCGATCCGGCATCCATCCTGAAGGTGGCCGGCAACGGTGCCGGTGGTTCGCGCATGTTCGAGGTGCGCGGCCCGATGATGGTGAAGGACGAGTACCCGGCGACGATGAAGGTTGCCGTCTGGCAGAAGGACATGCACATCATCGGCGAGATGGCGAAGGCGGTGGCCTGCCCGACGCCGCTGCTCAATACCTCGGCCATCCTGTACGACGCGGCGATGGCGCAGGGTCGGGCGGAGCAGGACACCGGCTCGGTCTGCGCGGTACTTGGCGAGATGGCGCGACTTAAGCGCTAGCGGGGGCGCAAGTTTGGCGGTAGGCTGCCGATAAGAGTCCACAGGCCTTCAATGCCTGGATTAAACTCAAAAATCAGGTGCCCGGGCAGTCTTCGTCTCGTTTCCGGGCCGCCAACATCCAGAGCGTGATGCAACGGCTGGTCGGGTCGGCAGCAGCGGACCCGAAGCACGTCGCATTCGTCCGAGAACCGATGCGACTGCGCGATCCGAAGATTCCGTCGACTTCCTCGTCCTCGCAGGCGAGCAGGCTCTGGCTCGCTTCCTCCCAGCCGCAGGTGGCGGAGCCGGTGATGCCGCAGCGCGACGAAGCCATGCGGCTGGCACCCGAGCCGATCATGGTGTCGGATACGCAGCGCCGCGTGGTCTACGTGAACCCGGCGTTCGAAGCGCTGACCGGTTACTCTGCCGAGGAACTCGTCGGACGGGCCTGCGGCTTCCTGCGGGGGCCTGATACCTGCCCCGAAGTGCAGCAGGAGATGCGAGAAGCGATCGCGGCGGGCCGGCCGTTCAGGGGTGACCTGCTCAACTACCGCAAGGACGGAACGGCGTTCTGGAACGAAGTGACCGTGCTGCCGGTGTTCGACGCGGCCGGTGAGTTGGTGCAGTTCGTCGCCACCCAGCACGATGTGTCCGCCCGACACATCGCGAAGGACGAACTGCTGCTCGCCGCCCGTGTGTTCGAGGAGGGCGGCGAGGCCATGATGATCACCGATGCGAACCAGCGCATCGTCAAGGTCAATGCCGCCTTCACCGCCAGCAGCGGCTATCCGGAGGCCGACCTGCTCGGCCAGAGCCCGGGCATCCTCGGTTCCGACCGGCATGACCCGTCGTTCTACCTCGAGATGTGGCGGGAGGCCGGCGCCAGCGGTTACTGGCAGGGCGAGGTCTGGAGCCGCCGCAAGGATGGTTCGGTGCACCCGCAGTACCTCGTGCTGCGCAGGGTGGTCGGCGGCAAAGGGCAGACCACGCATTTCGTGGCGTCGTTCAGCGACCTCACCGAGCGCAAGGCGGCCGAGGAGCGCATCTGGCGGCTGGCGAACTACGATTCGCTGACCGAGCTGCCGAACCGGGCCTTCCTGCGCGAGCGGGCCGCGCGGTTGCTGGAACAGGCTGGGCAGGACGGGCAGCCCCTGGCCTTCCTGTTCCTGGACCTGGACCACTTCAAGAAGGTGAACGACTCGCTGGGGCATGCCGTCGGCGACCGGTTGCTGGTGGAGCTTGCGAATCGCCTCTGCTCGGCGTTGCGTGAGCAGGATGTCCTGGGCAGGGTCGGCGGCGACGAGTTCGTGCTGCTGTTGCCGGGTGCCAGTGCGACCGAAGCCGCGCAGGTGGTGCGTCGCCTGCAGGAACTGGTCTCACGGCCCTTCGTGGTCGGGCCGCAGGAACTGATGATCACGTCGTCGGCAGGGATCGCGATGTTCCCGTTCGACGGCGCCGACTTCGACGCGCTCGCCAGCCGGGCGGAAGTCGCGATGTACCGCACTAAGGAGCTGGGTCGCGACGCGTTCTGCTTCTTCACCGCCGAGATGCAGGCGCAATGCACCCGCGCCCTGCTTTTGGACAACCTGCTGCGGCGCGCGATCGAGCGCGGCGAGTTTTCCCTGCAGTTCCAGCCACAGTGCTCGTTGAAGGACGGTACCCTGACCGGAGTCGAGGCCCTGTTGCGCTGGAACAGCGGCGAGCTGGGGCCGGTTTCGCCGGTCGAGTTCATCCCGATCGCCGAGAGCAGCGGCCTGATCGTCCCGATCGGCGACTGGGTGCTGCGCACTGCACTCGAGCAGATGCGCCAGTGGATCGACCAGGACATTGCGCCGCCGAAGGTGGCGGTCAACCTCTCGGTCGTGCAGTTCCGCCAGCCCGGCTTTCCCGACCACGTGCGCCGCCTGGTGGACGAGCAAGGGGTGCCACCCTGCCGGCTCGAGCTCGAACTGACCGAGAGCGTCGCCTCGGACGATCCGACCGGGGCGATGGCGGTGATGGACGCGCTGCACGCCCACGGCATCGGACTGTCGATCGACGATTTCGGCACTGGCTATTCGTCGCTGAGCTACCTCAAGCGATTCAAGGTCGGCAAGCTGAAGATCGACCGTTCGTTCGTCTCCAATGTCACCGACAGTGCGGCCGACCAGGCGATCGTCAGTACGATCATCCGGCTGGCGAACGGCCTTGGCATGGTCACCATCGCCGAAGGGGTGGAGACCCCCGCGCAACTCGAGGCGCTGCGCCAGCGCGGCTGCGACCAGGTGCAGGGCTACTGGATCGCACGGCCGTTCCCGCCGGAAGACCTGCCGGTCTACCGCGAGGCGCATGCAGGCAGTCAGTCGCTGCTGCAGCCGCGGCGGCAGAGCATCCACAGTCGCTGGACGCGCCGGCGGCGCAGCGCCCGCTGACGAGCCTACGCCGCCCGCCCGTGCAGGATGCGGACGGCAGTCCCGGTGCGTGGATCAGCCGGTGCGCACGACCTTTGCCGCGGCCAGTTCATCGATCTCGCCATCGCTGCAGCCGATGGCCGCGAGGATCTCCCGGGTGTGCTCGCCCACCTTCGGCAGGTCCAGGCGCACGCCCAGCCGGTGTCCATCCATCTCGATCGGCAGGATCGGCACCTTCGTCGCGGTGCCGTCGGGCAGCGTGATCGGCGCCAGCCCGCCGGAGGCATTCAGGTGTGGATCGTCGAACAGGTCCTCCGGGCGGGCGATCGGCGCGAACGGCAGGCCGAGCGCCTCGAAGCGCGCCATCAGGTCAGCCTTGCTCATGCGCGAGAACAGTTCGGTGATCACCGGGATGGTCCTGGCGCGCTGTTCGACGCGCTGCGGGTTGGTCGCGAGCGAGGGGTCGTCGAGGAACTGCGGCAGTTCGAACGCATCGCAGAACACCTTCCACTGCGTGTCAGTGACCACGCCGACGAACACCTGCTCGCCTTCGACGGTGGTGAAGGTGTCGTACACGGCCCAGGCGCGGATGCGCTCCGGCATCGGTACCGCCGGCCGGCCGGTGGCGAGCGATTCCATCATGTGCTGCGCCATGAGGAACACGTTGTTCTCGTAGAGCGCGCTCTCGACGTACTGGCCGCGACCGGTCGCCTTGCGCTGGAACAGCGCGCCCATCACCGCGACCGCGCCGAACACGCCGCCCATCACGTCGTTGACCGAGGCGCCCGCACGCAGCGGACGGCCCTTCGGTCCGGTCATGTAGGCCAGGCCGCCCATCATCTGTGCCATCTCGTCGAGCGCCGTGCGGTGCGCGTACGGGCCACTCAGGAAGCCCTTGTGCGAGCAGTAGACCAGGCCCGGGTTCTCCCTGGACAGGGCCTCGTAGCCGAAGCCGAGGGCCTGCATCGCGCCCGGCCGGAAGTTCTCGGTGAGCACGTCGGACTTCGCGACCAGCCGCTGCACGATGGCCTTGCCACGCGGCGACTTCAGGTCCACCGCCAGGCTCTTCTTGTTCCGGTTGTAGGCCGGGAAGAAGCCGGCGCCGGAGGCGGTCAGCTTGCGCGTATGGTCGCCGTCGAGCGGCTCGATCTTGATCACCTCGGCGCCCATGTCGCCCAGCACCAGGCCGCAGGTGGGGCCCATGACCATGTGCACGAACTCCACCACGCGCACATCGGCCAACGGCAGGGCATGGCTCATTGCGGTTGCCTCATTTCGATTCCCTCGTGACGGTTGCCGTGACGGTTGCCTTGACGGTGGCCGCGGCCGCTGTGGTATTCATCTTCCATCATCGACCGGAGACTGCCATGAGTGCAACCCCCTCGTTCCAGCCGCTGTTCCACCTCGCCTTTCCCGTGCGCGACCTGGCGCAGGCCCGTTCGTTCTACGGCGGACTGATCGGCTGCAGCGAAGGCCGTTCGTCCGACGAGTGGTGCGACTTCAACTTCTACGGGCACCAGATCGTGGCCTACCAGGCGCCCCACCTGTGCGCGGTCAGCGACACCTCGCCCGTCGACGGCGACGACGTGCCGATCCGCCACTTCGGCGCGGTGCTGCCGCTCACCGACTGGGAGGCGCTGCGCGACCGGCTGGTCGCCGCCGGCGTGAAGTTCATCATCGAGCCGCAGGTGCGTTTCGTCGGCGAGATCGGCGAGCAGCACTCGATGTTCTTCCTCGATCCGTCGGGCAACGCACTGGAGTTCAAGGCGTTCAAGGACATCGGGTACCTGTTCCGCAAGTGACGTTTCCCGGCCGCCGGCTGGCCTCGAGGCACGCTGGTTGCTGTGCAGCATCGAAAGCGCGCCCGACGCGCCGCCGAGGCCTCTATACTGCTGCCAGGGATCAGGAAGAGCGGGCCACGAGAGTCCGCGATGTCCAGGCCGCCCTGGATTCCGCCGGGGATGCGGCCGTCACTTCAGAGGACGCCTCATGAAACGACTGCTCACCATCGGCGCGGCGCTCATCGTCGCGCTGTCTGCATCCGCCTTCGCACAGCCGAAGGCTTTCTCGATCGTCACCGGCACCACCGGTGGCGTCTACTTCCCGCTCGGCGGCGGGCTTGCCCAGGTCCTGACCAAGCATGCCGGGATCAATGCCAACGTCGAGGCCACCGCCGGATCGGCCGAGAACATGTTCCGCATCGGCAAGGGGCAGGCCGACCTGGCGTTCAGCCAGACCGACGCCGCCTGGGATGCCGTGAACGGGCTGGACAAGTTCTCCGGCAACAAGATGGGCATCCGCGCGCTGATGGTCATCTACCCGAACACGATGCACCTGGTGACCATCGAAGGTTCCGGCATCAATTCCATCGCCGACCTGCGCGGCAAGCGTGTGTCCACCGGCGCCGCGAACAGCGCGACCGAGATCATGGCCGTGCGTGCAATGCAGGCCGTGGGCATCGACCCTGAAAAGGACGTGAAGCGCGCACGGCTGTCGCCCGCGGAATCGACGCGCGCGATCCGGGATCGTCAGCTCGATGCTTACTGGTTCGTCGGCGGCGTTCCGACGCCGGCGATCTCCGACCTTGCGGCGACGCCCGGCATCAAGATCAAGCTGATCGACTACCAGAAGGAAGCGCTGGCCGGCATGGTCAAGGTCACCGGTCCGATCTACGTGCCGATCACCATCCCGGCCAAGTCGTATCCGGGCCAGGACGCGCCGACGCAGGCCGTAGCCGTCTGGAACATCCTCGCCGTGCGCGACGACATGCCGGTCGAGATGGCCTACAACATCACCCGCGCGGCCTACCAGCATCGCGCGGACCTCGCGGCCGTGCATCCCGAGGGGCGCAACATCGATACCAAGTGGCAGCTCAACGGCGCCGCCGTGATCCCGTTCCACCCGGGCGCCATCAAGTTCTGGGCCGAGCAGGGCGTCACGGTCAAGTAGCCGACGGCTGAGGAAATACGCATGCAAGCCGATCGCGCGCCGGGCGCGCAGTTGCCCGCGCGCGCCGGCGATCCGCTGGTCCTGAGCGAGGACACCGAGAAGAAGGTCACCGAACTGATCGAGGCCGAGGAGGGTGCGACCCACCGCTTCGGTGGCTGGCTCGGCGGCTTCCTCACGCTGGTGGCGATCGGCGTCTCCCTGTTCCACCTTTACGGCGCGATCGAGGTCATCCCGGCGCAGTTCTTCCGTACCGCGCACGTGGCGCTGGTGCTGTTCCTGGCCTTCCTGCTGTATCCGGTCGCGCGCCGCTACCGCAACCGGATGATGTGGTGGGACTGGCTGTTCGCGCTGGCCGGGCTGTCCACGCTGGTCTACGTGCTGGTCGAGGGCTGGGATTTCGCCTATCGCAACATCGCCCCGACCACGATGGACGTGGTGATGGGATGGGTGCTGGTCCTCCTGCTGCTCGAGGCCACCCGCCGCACCACCGGCTGGGTGATGGTGTTCGTGATCAGCGTGTTCCTGGTCTATGCGTTCGTCGGGCCGTGGCTACCGCAGCCCTGGACACACCGCGGCTACGACCTGTCGCGGCTGGCGGCGACGCTGTACATGACCGTCGATGGCGTCTACGGCACGGCAGTGGATGTGTCGTCCTCGCTGATCATCCTGTTCTGCATCTACGGCGCCTTCCTGCAGTTTTCCGGCGCGGGCAAGTTCTTCCTCGACTTCTCGTTCGCCGCGATGGGTTCGAAGCCGACCAATGCCGGGCGTACCGTCGTGCTGTCCTCGTTCCTGCTCGGCGGGCCGTCGGGCTCGGGCGTGGCGACCACGGTGACCATCGGCTCGGTCGCCTATCCGATGCTGAAGAAGGCCGGCTATCCGCCGAACCCGGCCGGCGGGTTGCTGGCCGCGGGCGGGCTGGGCGCGATCATCTCGCCGCCGGTGCTCGGCGCGGCGGCCTTCATCATCGCCGAGTTCCTGCGCATCTCGTATCTGGACGTGATCCAGATGGCGATCATCCCGACCATCCTCTACTACCTCAGCCTGTTTCTGATGGTCGAGTTCGATGCGCGCAAATATGGCGGCACGAACGCGGTGGTCGAGAATCCACTGTCGGTATGGCACCTGCTGAGGACCTACTGGTTCCACTTCCTGTCGCTGGTGGCGATCGTCCTCTACATGATGTGGGGCTACTCGCCGACCGCCTCGGTGTTCTGGGCGATCGTCACCGCCTTCGCGGTGAGTTTCCTGCACCGCGACTGCGCGCTGCTGCCCTATGCGATGTTCTCCCCGTCCGGCCTGCGGCCGACCGCGCTGTGGGCGAACCTGCGCGATTCCCAGCTGGCGCTGGCGCTGCGCGAGGGCACGGCCGGCATGCTCAATGTCGGTGTCACCTGTGCTGCGGCCGGCATCATCGTCGGCATCGTCACGCTCACCGGGCTGGGCCTGAAGTTCAGCTCGATCGTCATCGGCTACGCCGAGGTGTTCGCCGGCGGCGTCGTCGCTGCGTTCCAGGCGGTCGGGCTGTCGCCGGGGGAGGCGGTGTTCGCCAACACCCGGCTGCTGTTCACCACCATTTTCACCGCGCTGATCGTCTGGATCGTCGGTCTCGCAGTGCCGGTGACCGCGTCCTACATCATCTGCGCGGTCGTCGCGGCGCCGGCCCTGACCAAGCTGGGCGTGCCCGACTATGCGGCACACATGTTCATCTTCTACTATGCGGTGCTGTCGGAGGTGTCGCCGCCGACCGCCCTGTCGCCGTTCGCAGCTGCGGCGATCACCGGCGGGGATGCCTACCGTACGACCCTCCAGTCCTGGAAGTACGTGATGCCCGCGTTCGTGGTGCCGTTCATGTTCGTGCTCGACCCGGCGGGCGTCGGCCTGCTGCTGCGCGTGCCCGCTGGCGGTGACTGGCTGGACGTGGCCTGGGTCTGTGCCACGGCACTGATCGGCATCTGCGCGCTGGCAGCAGGCGTCCAGGGCTGGCTGCGCCGCAGGACCGAACCGCTCGAGCGCTGGCTGCTGATCGGCGGCGGCGTGCTGATGATGTTCATGTCGACGACCACCGACGTGCTGGGCGTCGCATGTATCGTCGCGGCGGTGGCGATCCAGTTCATCCGCCGCGGTCCTGACGATCCGGCGCCGGGGACGCGTCCGGCCTGACATGGCGCAGGCGGTCCGTGGCCCGGGCGTGAAGGCGGCGGCGCGTTCTGCAGCAGGCTCACGAACCGGCGGCCTGCGCTTGCCGGGCGCGAGGGCGGTGGCAAGGAGCGCCGCCGCCAGCGCCGCACCCGGGGGCGCCGAACTGGACGAATTCTGCGATGCCATCTGGCTGGAGGACGGACTGGCACGCAATTCGATCGACAGCTACCGGCGCGACCTCGCGCAGTTCGCCGACTGGCTCGCGCAGCCACCGCGCGAGACCGGGTTGCTCGCAGCCGGCCGGGTCGAACTGCTCGACTACCTGGCGCACCGGGTGCGCATCGGCGCGCGTGCGTCGAGCAGCGGCCGGCTGCTGTCGGCGATGAAGCGCTTCTACCGGTTCATGCTGGCGCGTGGTCGCATCCCGGTCGATCCGACACTGGAGATCGATGCGCCTCGGCATGTGCGCGCCCTGCCGCACAGCCTGTCCGAGGCGCAGGTCGAGGCCTTGCTGGAGGCACCCGACATCGGCGACCCGGTCGGCCTGCGCGATCGGGCGATGCTCGAGGTGCTGTACGCGACCGGGCTGCGCGTCACCGAACTGGTCTCGCTCACCCTGCCGCAGGTCAGCCGCGAGATGGGCGTGGTGCGGGTGGTCGGCAAGGGCTCGAAGGAGCGGCTGGTGCCGCTGGGCGAAGAGTCGCTGGCCTGGCTGGCACGCTATCTGGCGCAGGGACGGGGCGAGATCCTTGGCGCACGCCACAGCACCGCGCTTTTCGTCACCAGCCGTGGCGAGTCGATGACCCGGCAGGCGTTCTGGTACCGCATCAAGCTGCACGGACGCAGCGCGGGCATCGTGCAGCCGATCTCGCCGCACGTGCTTCGCCATGCCTTCGCCACCCACCTGGTGAACCATGGCGCCGACCTGCGCGTGGTGCAGTTGCTGCTCGGCCACGCCGACATCTCGACCACGCAGATCTATACCCATGTCGCACGGGAGCGGCTGAAGGACGTGCACCGCAGGCACCATCCGCGCGGCTGATCCGGTACGGGCAGCGCGCGGAGGTTGCCGATGGCCACCGCGATCGGCGATGATGTGCGCATCCGGCGCAGACCGGCTTTGCCAGTCCGTGGAGACGACGCGCCCGACGCGTCAGGAGGAGAACCCGTGTTCCGTACCCTGCTGCCCGCCCTGGCGCTGTCCTGCGCCGCCCCGATGGCCATCGCGCAGTCCTTCCCCGCCAAGCCGGTACGCATCATCGTCGGTTTCGCGCCGGGTGGCGGCACTGATTTCGTCGCCCGGGTGCTCGGGCAGCGACTGGGCGAGGTCTGGGGCCAGCAGGTGCTGGTCGAGAACCGCGCCGGGGCGGCTGGCACCATCGGCGCCGACTTCGTGGCCAAGGCGCCTGGTGATGGTTACACCCTGCTGATGGGCCATGTGAACTCGAACGCGATCGCACCGAACGTGTTCAGGCGCATGCCCTACGACACGCTGAAGGACCTGTCGATGGTGCTGTACGTCGGCTATGTGCCGAACGTGCTGGTGCTGCATCCGTCGCTGCCGGCCAAGTCGGTGAAGGAGCTGATCGCCCTCGCGCGCTCGAAGCCGGGCGCGCTCACCTTCGCGTCCTCGGGCACCGGCAGCACGCAGCACCTCGCCGGCGAGATGTTCATGAACCTCACCGGCACGAAGATGATCCACGTGCCGTTCAAGGGCAGCGGCCAGGCGATCCAGGACCTGATCGGCGGCCATGTGTCGCTCAACTTCGACACCATGCCGCCGGTGCTGGAACACATCCGCAGCGGCAAGCTGCGCGCGCTGGCGGTGACCACGCCCCGGCGCGCGAGCCAGCTGCCCGAGGTACCTACGCTGGAGGAACTCGGGCTGAAGGGCTTCGAGATGACCAACTGGTACGGCCTGATGGCACCGGGCAGCACGCCGCGCGCGCTGGTCAACCAGATCAATGCCGACGGCAACCGGGTGATGAAGGAGCCGGCGATCCGCGAGAAGCTGGTGGCGGTCGGCACCGACATCGGCGGCGGCACGCCGGAGGAGTTCGATGCCTTCCTGCGCAGCGAGCTGGCGAAGTATGCGCGGCTGGTGAAGGCGACCGGGGTGGTGGTCGACAACTGAGCGAGAAGCGAGGGAAGGCTGCTCAGTACACTGGACGTACGCGGCCAGCCGCTCGCCGCCCCGCCCTGAGGCGCCGCACGAACAGCACCCCACCCATCGTCGCGGTCACGCCGATCGCCAGCGCCAGCGATGCGGCGATCGCATCACGGGCTGTGCGCCCGACCAGCGGCACCATCCAGTCGTGCTTGTGCACGTTCGCGAACAGCCATCCCTCGCGCCGGTCGGCGTCGTCGATCACCGCAGACACGGCACCGTCCACGGTGTCGATGAACGCGGTGGTCCCGCCCGGTCCTTCGAGCAGTACGCGCTGCACCGGCAGTCGCTTGAACACGAAGCCGTACTCGCCGCCGAAACGGGTCACGGTGCCACCGGACGAGGTCGCTGCCAGGGCGGTGGCCCGGGACGCGATCCAGGCTGCATGCCGGACTTCTCCGTCCGCGAGGACCGTGCCGTCGCGTGCAGACACATAGCCTGCTGGCACCGGTGGCGGCGGTGCCGCAGGTCCCGCATGCCCTTCATGACCTGCATGTCCTGCGGTTCCCGCCGGACCCTTCTTTCCCCCATGTCCGTGGTCCTGGCCGTGCGCGGATTGCGGACGGGGTGGCCTTGGCGGCTGCACACGATAGAACGGCTGTCCGTCGATCTCTGCCAGGGAGATCCGGGCAGGTCGCTCGATCCCGGCGAGCCTCGCGGCATCGGCGAAGGCGATGTGCAACTGCGCGGGGTCGATCTGCGCTGGCACGGCGGCGAAACGCGCAGCCGGATCGCCGCGCAGCCCGAGATGCAGCAGGTGGTACAGCCCGCTGGCGAAGAACGCGATCGCGACCAGCGACAGCGCTGCCCCGGAAATCCGGTGCACCCGGCGCAAGGCACCCGCCCGCGCGGCGTGCCGGCGCGCGAAGAACAGCCAAAGGCCGCCCAGCGTGGCGCCCATCGCTGCGAGCAGCATTCCGGCCAGCAGCACCAGGCGCAGCCCGGGCGAAAGCCCGTCCAGCCAGTCCCAGCGGTGCAGCGTGGTGAACAGGCCGGAGGTCCAGCGCTTCGTGTCGTCGACCAGCGTGCCGAGGCGATCTGTCCCGGTGTCCACGTAGACGGTCATGCCATCCGGACGATCGAACGCGATCCGCCACGCCGGCAGCAGCCGGTTCACGTCGCCGTACTCGCCATCGAACCGCGTCTGCAGCCGGGCCGAGGCCACGGGCGCGCTGGCCTCCCCGATGTACTGCCGCGCCAGCCATTCGGCATGGCGACGATCGCCGTCGTCAAGCTTCGCGCCGTCCGCAGCCGCGTAGTACTCGCGTATCCCCCCTGCCGGGCGCGTGACCTGGTAGAACGCGCGGCCGTCGATCGACACCAGCCGGGCGTCGGAGATCGCTCCGCCGCCCTGCCGCGCGAGGACGGCCGCCAGTGGCTCGCCACCGGCGGCCGGCAACGCAGGTGCCTCTGCATGTGCAGGCGGTACCGGCACATGCGGCACCACCGGCCGCGGTTGCATCCGCGCCATGATCGGATGCAGCGTCCCGGACACGGCCCAGAGCACCACCCCGGCCAGGGCGAGGACGCCCGCCCATCGATGCCATTGCAACAGGCGGGCCATCGCTCACAGCCTCCAGTCGATGCCGGCGAACACGGACCGTCCGTCGCCGGGCAGGAACTGCGCCGAGTCGAGGCTGCGCGCATCGGCTATCACGCCGGTGGTGGCCGCGTATTTGCGGTTGCCCAGGTTACGCGCCTGCACGAAGAACGACGCGCCTTTGTCGATGCGCATGCCGGCCTTCAACCCCCACAGGGTGAAGGGATCTGCGAACAGCGTATTGGCCATGTCCACCGCGGTCTTGCTCGACCATTCAAGCGTCGGGCCGACGTACCAGCCCGGCGCCGGCGCCCACAGCACCTCGGAACGCAGCGCCATCGCCGGGATACCCGGCAGCCGGTTGTTGCCGTAGGTCGCGTTGCCGTCGAAGCGGAAGTCGTTCAGCAGGTACGAGGTGCGCCAGGAAACATCGCGCGCCACCGTGAGCAGCAGGCCCAGCTCGATGCCCTGATGGATCGTTCTCGGCGCGTTCACCGTGCCTAGCGGCTGGCCGGTGGGCGTGTTCAGCGACAGCAGTTCGTCGGTCAATGTCGAGCGGTAGAACGAGACATCCCAGGTCGCGCTGCGCAGGAAGCCGCGGCTGCCCACCTCGAAGGTGGTGCCTTTCTGTGCGCTGACCGGCGTCACGTTCGGCCCGCCTGCCAGTTCGCCGAAGCTGGGCGGTTCGAAGCTGCGGCTGACGTTGGCATAGACATCGATCTGCGGGCTCCACTCGTAGCGCACGCCGACCTTGGGCGAGAGCTGGCGGTAGGTCCGGTCCACGCTGTTGTCGCCGTCGGTGAGGAATCGGTCCTCCAGCCTGCGGCTGGACCGGGTCGCATTGAACCCGAGGACCGCTGCCCACTGTGGCGCCACGTACAACTGGTTCTCGGCGAACAGGGAATAGTTGGTGGAGGTCTGGATGCTCTGTGCGGTGCGTGCGCCGGCGGACCCGCCGAGGTTCTGGAAGCGGCTGTCCTCCACGCGTCCCCGTGTCGGGAGGAAACCCACCACGAAGCGGTTCTTCATGCCGGCCAGCGGCGCGTTGCTCACATAGCGGAAGGAAAGCCCGTAGTCGTCCGATTCCTGGCGCAGTACCTGGAAGATCGGATGGTCAAGGCTCTTGCGCGAATAGAACGCGCCGAATTCGAGCTGCGCGTCGCCCATCCGGTAGACGGTGCGGTTGGACAGGCGCTGCAGCTGGTAGTCGCGCTTCCAGCGCTGGGCCAGGTTGCCGGCCGCCGCGCGCGTCGGATCGGCGTTGAGCTGTGCCTTGGTCAGGTTGCCGGGCAGTTGTGAGTCGGAGTCGGTGAGCGACAGATAGAACCGGGTCTCCAGGTCGGGATTGATGCGGAAGCCGACGTTGCCGAAGAAGCGCATGTTCTCCTGGTCGGCCCAGTTGCGGTAGCCGTCCTGTTGCGAATGCGAGATCGATGCGTAGTAGTCGACAGGGCCCGACACGCCGCCGGTCGCGCCGAACGCCCGCAAGTAGCCGAAGCTGCCAGCCTCCAGGCGCAGCCGCGCGCGATCGGCGTCATGGCCGGTGGGCGACACGAAGTTGATCGAGCCGCCCAACGTGGTGCCGCCGTACTGCAGCGCATTGCTGCCGCGGAAGACCTCGGTGTACTTCAGGCCGATCGGTTCGATCGCCTGGAAATCGAAGCCGCCATCGGCCAGGTTGACCGGCACGCCGTCGAGCAGCATCTGCAGGCCGCGGCCGTGGAAGGTGCGCTGGATGCCGGAACCTCGGATCGACAGCCGGGTCTCGTCGGATCCGAAGCGCGGCTGCACGAACACGCCCGGTGCGAATCCGAGCAGGTCCTGGAAGGTCGATGCGCGGCCGGTCTCGTAGCTCGCCGGATCGACCACGGTCGCCCCGCCGGGCGTGAAGCGCGATTCGCGCTGCGCACCTTCGAGGCTGGGAACGGTGAGGGCAGGCTCTGCAGCAGCCTTGCCCTGGACGACCACGGGGGGTAGTTGTACCGGTGCTGCCGGCGGGTTGGATTGCGCGATCGCGCTGGCGGAGAAATGGCTGCCGGTCGCTGCGGCGAGCGCGAGCAGCAAGCTCGGCCGTCGTGGGCTGGAGTGCTTCATGGGTGTCTTCCTGTCTTGATTGCACGGCGCCGCGCATCTGCGTCGGCGATGGCGCGCACGGGGTCGATCGCGAGGCGAACAGGCCTCGCGCCAGGGCTGGGAAGGTCAGCCGTGGACGGGGGGTGCCCTCGGACTGGCGAGCGTCCAGGTGGGGCCTGGAGGCATGCGCCAGGTGCCGTCGACCAACAGCGGCGCAGAACGCACCTGCGGCACGCGCAGGCCGGAGGCGACGACGGACACGGGCAGGGCTGCCACGGCATGGAGCAGGCAGAACGGACATTCGCTACCTGCGGCCGCGCTGTCGGGCAGGGATCCATCGGTTGCTGCACCGACGTCGAACGCCACCCGCTTCATGCCGGTGGAGGTGCAGACCTCCAGCCATGTCGTGCTGTCGGGCTGCGCCGCCAGCATCACGCGCGCCACGACTGGCGATAACGCGCCGAACAGCAGCGCGAGGCATGCGATCCAGGCGACGGCGCGGCGGGCGCGGGCGGTGCGGGATGGGAACATGGCGCGGGAGTCTAGCACCGCACGATCGACGCTTGCCAACCGACGATGACCGGGTGCCGCATCAGGCCGCCCACCGCTCGATCGTGATACCCAGCTTCTTCACGCCCGGCATCAGGTTCAGCTTCGCCAGCGACAGCCGCAGCCGAGGCATGCCGAACTCGCGCAGCAGCGTGGTGGCGATCAGTTCGGCGAGCGCCTCGAGCAACTGGGCATCGTGGTCGTCGAGGATCGCGCGTACGCGCGCGACCACCTTGCTGTAGTCGATGGTGTCGGCGAGTTCATGGCTGTCCGCCGCATGTCGTCCGGCCAGGTCGAAGTCGATGTCGAGTTCGACCGCCTGCGTCGCTTCGCGTTCCCAGGGATAGACCCCGACCAGCGTCTGGTGGCGCAGTTCCCGGATGAAGATGGTGTCCGGGGCGGGGGGGGATGCGGTTGCTGTGCTCATGGTCCGGGGGATGTTAGCGAGCATCGGGCGGCCGCGCTACACTGAAAGGATGCCTGACACGACCGCCGACCTGCTGATCATCCTCGCCGCCTACTTGATCGGCTCCATCTCGTTCGCCGTGATCGTCAGCCGCTGGTTCGGGCTGCCCGACCCGCGCACTTACGGTTCGAAGAATCCGGGTGCGACCAACGTGCTGCGCTCGGGCCGCAAGGCGGCGGCGATCCTCACGCTGGCCGGCGACGGACTGAAGGGCTGGCTGGCGGTGGCGCTGGCGAAGGCGCTCGCGCCCGCCTACGGCTTCGGCGATGGGACGATCGCGCTGGTGGCGGTCGCGGTGTTCCTCGGGCACCTGTACCCGGTGTTCTTCCGTTTCATCGGCGGGAAGGGCGTGGCCACCGCCGCCGGCGTGCTGTTCGCTCTGGACCCGTGGCTGGGGCTCGGCCTGCTGGCGATCTGGCTGGTGCTCGCGGTCGGGCTCAAGCTGTCGTCGCTCGCCGCGCTGGCGGCAACGGTGGCGGCACTGCCGCTGGCCTGGTGGCTCGGTATGCCGGCCGTGTTCCTGGTCGCGATCGCGGTGATCGCGCTGCTGCTGGTCTGGCGCCACCGTTCCAACATCCGCAAGCTGCTGGCGGGCACCGAGGGCGGCTTCGGTGGGAAGTCCGGCGCGGGCAAGGAAGACCCGAGCGCCCAGCCCTGACCAGCCCCGACCAGCCCTGACCAGCCCTGACGCAACCGTGCCGGGCTGCGTGACGTCTCAGGGCCTGCGCAGTGAATCCAGCGGCCAGCGCGGTCGCACGCCGAAGCCGACGGCCGCATCCGCAGCCGGTACCTGCCCCTCGCGCAGGCGCAGCGCGCCCGCCCAGGCGATCATCGCGCCGTTGTCGGTGCACAGCGCGACCGGCGGATAGACCACGCGTGCACCGCGCCGTCGTGTGGTGGCGTCGAGCTTTTCGCGCAGCCGTATGTTTGCGCCCACTCCGCCGGCGACCACCAGCGTGTCGAGGTTCGTGCGCTCGAGCGCGCCGATCGCCTTCGCCGAGAGCACGTCGGTCACGGCTTCCTGGAACTCTGCGGCGATGTCGGCGACCACCGACGGCGGCAGCGCTGCCGCTTCGCCGGGCGGGGACGCGCCTGTTCCTACATGCGTCGCTGCCTGCTTCGCCGCCTGCTTCGCCATCTCTGCGCGAACCAGCGTCAGTACCGCTGTCTTCAGTCCGCTGAAGCTCATCTCGAGGTCGTCGCTGGCGATCATCGGCCGCGGCAGCTTGAGGCGCCCGGCCCTGCCGGCCAGCGCAGCCTTCGCCACCGCAGGTCCGCCGGGGTAACCCAGTCCTAGCAGCTTGGCCGTCTTGTCGAAGGCCTCGCCCGCCGCGTCGTCCAGCGTGTCGCCGAGCAGTTCATAGTCGCCGACACCGGTCACCCGCATCAGCTGGCTGTGTCCGCCCGAGACCAGCAGCGCCACGAACGGAAAGCCGAGCCCCGGCTCGGAGATCAGCGGCGACAGCAGGTGCCCTTCCAGATGATGGATCGGGACCACCGGGATGCGCAGCGCATAGCCGAGCGCATGCGCGACGCTGGTACCCACCAGCAGCGCGCCGGCCAGCCCCGGGCCCTCGGTGACCGCGATCGCATCGAGGTCACCGAGCGTGCAGCCGGCCTCGGCGAGCACCTTGCGCGTCAGCGGCAGCAGCCGGCGCACATGGTCGCGCGAGGCGAGTTCCGGCACCACGCCGCCGTAGGCCTCGTGCAGGTCGACCTGCGAATGCAGCGCATGCGCGAGCAGGCCGCGCTCGCCGTCGACCAGCGCGACGCCGGTCTCGTCGCAGGATGTCTCGATGCCCAGTACCAGCATGGGTTCCCCGTCAGCCGGGCGCAGGGTGCGACCGGCCGCGCATTCTATCGGGTCGCACCAAGGGCCGCGGCGCACGGAATGTTTCCGGTCGTGCGTGTGGTACAGCCGCCTTCGATCAACGGCAGGCGGGTTGCGTGGCTGGTGGCTGGCTGCCGTGCTTCTGCATCCAGCGCACGACCGTCTCCAGGTCCGCGGGGCGCGC
This sequence comes from Betaproteobacteria bacterium, assembly GCA_947458265.1. Classification (GTDB taxonomy): domain Bacteria; phylum Pseudomonadota; class Gammaproteobacteria; order Burkholderiales; family CAIKXV01; genus CAIKXV01. The sequence goes on along the minus strand of CANGYF010000006.1, from coordinate 119,166 downwards.
GATCCCGAAGCCCTGGCCGAACTCGCATCCCATGTCGCGCAGGGCGACGAGCGTCGCCTGGTCCTCGATGCCTTCGGCCACCGTGCGCAGCCCGAAGTTGCCGGCGAGGGCGAGCGTCGTGCGCACGATGTCCAGGCTCTGCTTCGATTCGAGCAGGCCGTTCACGAACTGCTGGTCGATCTTGATCTCGTCCACCGGCAGTTGCCGGAGCAGTGACAGCGACGAGTAGCCAGTCCCGAAGTCGTCGATCGAAAGCCCGACGCCGATGTCCTTGAGACGCTCCAGCAGCGGGACGACCTCGCGCGGCTCGTGCATCGGCGCAGTCTCGGTGATCTCGAGCGTCACGTCGGCAGGCGGTACGGACCAGGTCTGCAAAGCCTGTTCGACCAGTTCGCAGAAGTCGCGTTCGTGCAGATCCACCGCGGACACGTTGATGGCCATGCTTACCTGCAGCCCCGCTTCCACGAAACGGCGGTGGCTGCGCAGCGCGTTGTTGAGTACCCAGCCTGTGAACCGGGGCATCAGCCCGCAGCGCTCGATGAGTGGAATGAACACGTTCGGGCCGACCCGGGCGCCATCGTCGCGCTCCCAGCGGGCCAGGACTTCGGTGGCAACCGGGACGCCGGTTGCCAGGTCGACCTGTGGCTGGAACACGAGGTGGAACTCGTTCGCAGCCACCGCCGTGCGCAGCGCGGGTTCCAGGCTCTCGCGCCCGGACGAATCATCGCCGGGCGGGTACACCTCGTAGTTGCGCGACGCGGTCAGGGCCTGGTGCCCTGCGGTGCGCGCCTGACGGATCAGGTCACCCGGCCGCCGCAGCCCTGGCGTGCCATTGGCGATGCCTACCGTGGCCCGCGCGTGGTCGTACATTGCGCCGATGCGCAGCGGCTCTTCGAACGCTGCCAGCAGGCGGGCGGCGCAGAGCTCTGCATGTTCCGGGCTCGGCAGGTCCGCCAGCACGACGATCAGCTCATCCGGGCCGATGACCGCGACCCGGTCGTTCTCGCGCAGCACCCTGCGCAGCAGCTGCAGGGTGTACCGGACCAGGAAAGCATCGGTCTCGGGCCGGTAGTCGAGGCGCGGCGTGCTGGCACACGCCAGGCTGACCGCCAGCACCGCATACGACCTCGGGCCTGCGGCATGGTGCTGCGCCACGTGCTGCATGTGCGCATGCAGCCTGTCGCCGGGGATCAGGAAGCGCGCCGCATCCGGTGGCAGCGCTGCCGCGGGCGTACGGGTCGTGCCGGCTTTCACGCCGGTGCCGTCGTCGCCGGTACTGTCGCGGCGAACATGTCCTCCGCCTTGATCCCGTGCGATCCGGGCGGCAGCCCGCGCACGATCCGTATTTCTTTTCCTGTCGCATCGTGCGGCTGCTGGAGCAGGTCGAGCGCCATCGGCCGTGGCAGCGGTTCGCCGTCGGCACCCACCATCACCAGCACCCTCGGCCTGAGGCGGCGCACCCGGTTGTGGGAAAGCACGGCCGCGACCTCCCCGGTGGACAGTTCGACCAGGCTGCCGACCGGGTACAGCCCGGTCATCTGTATGAAGTGTTCCACCATCGGGGCATGGAACAGGGTGCCGCCTGCCCGCAGCAGCACGCGCAGGCAATAGTCCATCGGAAGCGCAGGCGCATGGGGCCGTGCCTCGCTCATTGCAAGGAAGGTGTCGACAATGCCTGCGATCCGGCCGTAGAGCCCGATGGCGTCCCCGAGCATCCGCCCCGGATAGCCGCTGCCGTCCTCGCGCTCGTGGTGCCGCTCCACGATCTCGCGCACCCGGCTGTCGACCATGCCCGATGCGTCGAACAGTCGCATCGCGATCTCCACATGGGATCGAGCCTGGCGCAGTTCATCCGCATCCAGCGGTCCCGGCTTGCGCAGGATCTCCTTTGGCACCTGCATCTTGCCGATGTCGAGCAATGCACCGCCAAGCGCAAGGCGCTCCAGGTCGGCCCGCGGCAGGCCGAGGTGGGAACCGAATTGTGCCATGTAGACCGCGGCCTGAAGACCGCGCACATGGGCGGCCTGGTCGTGCGCCTGCAGGCGCGTCAGCCACAGCATCGCGTCATGGTTGCGCAGCACGACATCCACGATCTCGGTGACCACCGGGTCGAGGGTTTCGATCTCCAGCGGTCGGTCGTCCTCTGCGCTGCGATAGGCCGCCAGGAGCACCGGCAGGCTCTGCCTGATCGTGCGGGCGGCACGGGGCAGTTCCGCTTCGAACCCCTTGACGCGCAATACGGCCTCGGCGTGCTCTTCGGCCGTCAGGTCCTCTCCAGGCGGGGTGCCGTCGATCCTCGCGATCCTAGATTCGGGCTTGGGCACGACGCTCGCCGGGGCGATATCGGGGGCTGCGCGGTCCAGCCCGATCAGCTTGCGCAGCGCGCGCCAGCAGAGCGCCGTCAGCACCCTCAGGCGCGGTCCTATGCGCGTGTTGTAGTCGGCGGCTTCGGCCTCCGGCTTCGCGGTGGCGGCTTGCAGCGCAGCCGGCCCGCCCGTTGCCGGAGCTGCCACTGCCGGATCTGTGCGCCTGCGCGACAGCAGTTCCGAGAACATGCGCCTGATGCTGGCCCATGTGCCCGTCGCCGGGGGCGACTCTGCCGGATCGATGCGCCTGCGCGGCAGCAGTCCCGAGAACATGCGCCTGATGCTGGCCCATGTGCCCGTTTCCGTCGCCGCTTCGGACCTGGGGGGCATCGTCCCCGTTGCAGCCGAAGGCAGGTCCTGGAGCGCCTGCCTGCCCGTGGATGGCGTTGTCCCTTGCCACGACGCGGGTATGGTGACTTCAGGTGCAGGAGGCGGCGGCGGGCGCAGGTAGCTCTCCAGCAACTCGCGCAGGACGTCGATGCTCCACTGCAACCCTGTCCGGCGTTCCGGAACCCAGGACTGCTGCGGGTCGGCTTCCGGCAGTGTTCCCTGCGCGGGTCCTGGCACTGCTCCCTGCGCTGGTCTCGGCACCGCTCCTGGCGCTGCCTTGCCGGCCTTCACTGCATCGAATTGTCGGTCCTGCGCTTCGACGGCCAGGTCGTCCCAGGCCGAGGCCGCCTGCCAGCGGTCGACGGACGCGCCGGCGGTCTCCTGCGCGGGCGCCACGTCCTCCAGCCCGACCGAACGGGAAAGGTCGACCGTGACTTCCCTGCACAGCCGGCAGATCGCGTCGAGCTCGGCCTCGGTCTCCAGCAGCAGCCCATGGAGCAGGAACGGCGTGTCCGACCAGGGGCGGTCCAGTTCCGAGACGAACATGCCGAGAACGAGCTTCTCGACCGGCATGCGCATATCGGTGGCGGTGGAGACTGGCTGGACCTGAGTCTGCATCGAAGGATGCCCGGGCTCTCTGCGGCTGTCAGGAAGGCAGGTGGATGGAGTTTGCAGGTGCCATTGCAGGTTTCGGCGGCACCCGTGCATCGAGCTATATCGGAAGCTGCGGCCGAAAACTTAGCGTCATTCGCTGGACAATCGCCAGTAACTGAGAAAAATCCTGGCAGCTGCCCCTGGCGCCTCCCGGGCAGGGGTGGCCCGGGTGTCTCAGATGGCGCCCGGTTCAGCCGATCCCGGCGGCGGCATGGCCGCGCGCGCCTGGAATCCTGCAACCGGTCCGCTCACGGGCCATCCGCTATCATCCGCACACACAGGAGGAGTTCCATGGCTACGACACCCCGATCGCCGGGTCCCGACCTCGAGCGGCTGTTCAATCCGCGCTCGGTCACGATCATCGGCGCCTCGCAGAACATCAAGACCATCAGCGGCCAGCCGGTCTGGTCGCTGGCCAAGCACGGCTACAAGGGCCGACTGTTCCCGGTGAACCCGAAGTACGACACGGTCGAGGGCCATCGCTGCTATCCGTCGGTCGAGAGCCTGCCCGAGGTGCCCGACCTGGCGCTGATCCTGGTCGCCGCCGCGCGCGTGCCGCAGATGCTGCGCGAGGTGGGGCAGAAGGGCATCCCGTTCTGCATCATCTTCAGTTCCGGCTTCGCCGAGACCGGTGCCGAGGGGCTCGCGCTGCAGAAGGAGATTGCAGCCATCGCCCGAGAACATTCGATCCGCGTCGTCGGGCCGAACTGCCAGGGCATGATCGGCGTCACCGACGATGTCTATGCCGGCTTCGGTTCGGCCTTCTCGGGCGACAACTTCCGCCAGGGTTCACTGTCCATGACCACCCAGTCGGGCGGCTTCGGCTATGGCGTGATCATCCTGGCCGAGGAGTCCGGCCTGGGCTTCCGCAGCATCGTCAGCACCGGCAACGAGTCCGGCCTGACCACCACCGACTTCATCGAGTGGTTCACCCAGGATCCGCAGACGAAGGTCATCGGCGCCTACATGGAGGGCGTGAAGGATGCGCACCGCCTGCTCGAGGTCGGCGACAAGGCGCTCGATGCCGACAAGCCGGTGCTGATCTGGAAGGTCGGCAACACCGACGTCGGCCAGCGCGCGGCGGCCTCGCATACCGCCAACCTCGGCGGTGCGCTCGCCCTCTACGAGGCGGCGTTCCGCCAGCGCGGCATGATCCGGGTGCGCGACGCCAACGAGCTGATCGACTACACCCAGGTGTTCGAATGCAACAAGCGGCCGGCGGGCAACCGCGTCGCCATCGTCACCATCTCGGGTGGCGGCGGCATCCTGATGGCCGACCAGTGCGTGGACTCCGGCCTGTCCGTGGGGCCGCTCACGCGCGAGAGCGAACTGGCGCTGAAGGACATCATCCCGGCGTTCGGCTCCTGGCAGAACCCGATCGACATCACCGCGGGCATCTTCAACAACCCGGAGATGCTGGCGCAGGCGATGCAGATCATCGTCGACGACCCGAGCATCGATTCGGTGGTGGTGATCTTCGCCTCGCTGCAGGGCGAGATCGCCACGCAGCGTGCGAAGGAGCTGGTCGAGCTGAGCGCACGTACGACCAAGCCGATCCTGGCCGCGTGGAGCGCGCGCGAGAAGTTCGCTGCCGACGCCTACCGCCTCCTGAAGGAGGGTGGCGTGCCGCGCTTCTCGACGCCGGTTTCGTGCGGCAAGGCACTGGCCGCACTGACCACCTTCGCCGAAGCACAGCGCCGCCGTGCGAAGGAGAAGGCCGAGCCGGTGCTGGCGCTCGATCGCCCTGAGGCGAAGGCGATGCTCGCCGGCCGCAGCACCGACCTGGCCGAGTACCAGGCCAAGGCACTGGTCGCCGCCTACGGCATCCCGGTCACGCGCGAGGTGCTGGCGAAGGACCGCGCAGCCGCGGTGGCCGCAGCGAAGGAGATCGGCTTCCCGGTCGTGATGAAGGTGCAGTCGGCCGGCATCGCGCACAAGACCGAGGCGGGCGGCGTGCGCATCGGCGTACCCGATGCGGCGGCGGTGGAGGCCGCGTTCGATGCGATCGTCGCCAGCGCGAAGGCCTATGCGCCGGAGGCGGTGATCGACGGCGTGTCGGTGCAGGAGATGGTGTCCGGCGGTACCGAACTGATCGTGGGTGTGCAGAACGACCCGCTGTTCGGGCCGGCGGTGATGGTCGGGCTGGGTGGCATCTACGCCGAGGTGTTCAAGGACGTATCGTTCCGCCTCGCTCCGCTGACCCGTTCGGTGGCCGAGTCGATGCTGCACGACCTCAAGTGCTTCCCGCTGCTCGACGGCGCGCGCGGACGGCCGAAGGCGGATGTCGAAGCGGTGGTCGATGTGCTGCTGAAGCTGTCGGCGCTGTCGATCGACCTGAAGCAGGAACTGGCCGAACTCGACATCAATCCGCTGGTCGTGCTCGAGCAGGGGCGCGGCGTGCGCGCGCTCGATGCGCTGGCGAAACCTCACGTCGCGTCCTGAACCCGGAACCGGAGCTGCAACCATGACCCCACCCGATACCTCCATGACGATGCCGCCTGGCGAGATGCCCGCCGCCGACCTCGGTTTCGCCCGTGGCCTGGGCGAGGACGTGCTGCTGCTCAAGCGCGAACTGCGCCGCTTCATCGATGCCGAGGTCGAGACCCGGTCCCGGTGGATCGAGGAGAACGATGCGATCCCCGACGACCTGATGCAGATGGCGCGCGACCTCGGGCTGTTCGGCCTCACCATCCCCGAGGAATACGGCGGCATCGGGCTCGATCTCGCCGGCAAGTGCGCGATGGAAGAGGAGCTCGGGCGCAGCAACTACGGCTTCTCGACGGTCATCGCCAACCACACCGGCATCAGCACCAAGGGCATCGTGGACCTCGGCAACGAGGAGCAGAAGCAGCGCTACCTGCCGAGGATGGCCACCGGAGAATGGGTCGGCTGCTTTGCCCTGACCGAGCCCCAGGCGGGGTCGGACCCGGCCGCGATGCGCACCAGCGCGGTGAAGCAGGGTGACAAGTGGATCCTCAACGGCGAGAAGATCTACATCACGAACGCGACCATCGCCAACGTGTTCACGGTGATGGCAGTGACCGACCGATCGAAGGGTGCCAAGGGCATCTCCGCCTTCATCGTCGAGCGCGATTTCCCCGGCCTGTCGGTGGGACCGAACGAGCGCAAGATGGGCATGCACGGCTGCGGCACTGCGCCGGTGATCATGCAGGATTGCGAAGTGCCCGCCGCCAACCTGCTCGGGCCGGAGGGCATGGGCTACGTGCAGGCGCTCAAGACGCTGACCGCAGGACGGGTCACCGTCGCCGCACGCTGCTGCGGCATCATGGATCGCCTGATCGAGCGTACCGTCGACTACCTGAAGACGCGCGAGCAGGGCGGCAGCAAGCTGGCCTCCTACCAGGGCCTGCAGTGGATGCTGGCCGACATGGCGCTGTCGCGCGACGCGTCCCGCCTGCTCGTGCAGCGCGCGATCGACACCATCCGCAGCGGCGCGCGCGGCACGGTCGAGGCATCGATGGCCAAGCTGCATGCGACCGAGGCGGCCGGAAGGGTGGCCGATGCGGCGATCCAGCTGCATGGCGGCATCGGCTACATGCGCGACTTCGGCATCGAGACGATGGCGCGCGACGTGCGGATCACGCGCATCTACGAGGGGACGTCGGAGATCCAGCGGTCACTGATCGCGCGCGAGCTGCTCAAGGACTGAGGGCGCGATTTCGCGCGAATCGAACAGACGCGCCGGGCAGGGCGCGAATGCCGCCTGGCTGGCTTGCCGGCGACCTTGCGCCGTCCTGCACAGCCTTCCCGCTGCCGGGTGCCCAGTCTTGGTATCATTCAGAGGTTGAGCCGGTGCCCCCGAAGTTCCAGGCCGCAGACCCTTGCGGCAACCGTGCGGCCCCGCAGAGCAGTGCCGCGCGGTGGTTCCTGCTGTTCCGTGTGGCCTGCGGTCGGAGCCAGGCTCCCCCCGGGACAGCCCACGGCCCCCGCTGGTGTTTCAATACGGCCTCGACAGCCCCAGCCACGCACCCGACGCGGCGCTTCCACGAACGGAGAGAAACACAAGATGAGTGCAACCCTCGACCTGCTGAAGATCGCCCAGGAAGAAGCCAGCGGCGACCTGTTCAAGTACCTCGACAGCATCTACAAGCGCTCGACCGTCAAGGTCGAGGGCGCCCCTGACGCCATCCTCTGGGAAGGCGGCAACGCGGCCGGTGGCGTCAAGCCGGTCGCGCACACCTTCACCGACACCTTCGCGCTCAATGGCACGCTGATGGCGCTGGACGTGCTGGGCCTGCCCTATATCGGCGTGCCGATGATGGCGCAGTACCGCCATGACACCCGGCTCGCCTGCCTCGACTGGTTCGGCAAGCTGCCCTACACGTCGATCAAGTGGTCCACCGCCGGCGACTTCCTGGTGAACGAGGGCGGCAAGAAGGTCGTCGTGTTCGGCAAGTCGGCCAACGCGCCGCTGCGCACCGTCTCCGGCGTCTTCTGCAACGTGCGTCCCTACGGCCCGATCACCGCAGTGCGTTGCATGCCCTGCCTGCCCTACTCGCAGGACAAGAAGAAGTTCAAGGTCGATCCCGAGACCGGCATCGTCCACTCCGAGATGAACACCCCCGGCATCCGCATGGCCTACGCCGGCCGCCTGTTCCTGAAGATGGTGCACGAGACCGGCCAGCTCGGCCGCGTCGCGATGAAGCCGACCCAGGCCCAGGAAGACGCGATCAACGCCGGCCTGCTGCGCTGGATGCTCAAGGGCACCAAGTTCAAGATGGTGCGCCAGTATTCGGTCGACGCCTACGAAGAGCACAAGGACAACGTCGACGCGATCGTCAAGCTGCTTCCGAAGGACTTCAAGGACGGCATGGAGAACTGGACCGGCGAGATCAGCGAGCACATCGCCGACACCAACTACGGCCTGCTGCTGCATGACGTGATCCGTCATCGCAAGTCCATCGTGCTCGGCACCGACCTCGACGGCGACCGCCTGACCGACCTGATGGCCGACGGCCCGCAGGTGCTGCGCGACTTCGGCCAGATGGTGCTCGACCACGCCAAGACCGGCATGGACATGAACAAGGTCTGGACCGACATGGGCTTCACCATGAAGAACGGCCGCGACATGACCAGCGTGATGTACCGGATGGTCGGCGAGCCGATCTACGAACAGACCCTCGGTTCGGCCGATGCGATGCTCACCCGCCTCCTGGACGGCGACGAGACGGTCGGCGGCACCAAGGATCCCTACGATCCGCGCATCCATTTCGTGCTGATCAACGACGCCTACAAGGCCGCCAACCCCGGCAACGCCCAGCTGCACAAATGGCTCGACGACCAGCTCGCGACCTTCGACTCGATCTACGATCCGAAGCGTCCGAAGTACATCGACGGCTACCTGAAGCTGAAGGCGGCGATCAAGCCGTGGGGCAGCCAGTAACCCGGTAGCACGCCGGGAATGCGTGGGGGGTCAGGTCTTGAGTTTTGCAGCAGGCAAAATTCAAGGCCTGGCCCCCCACGTTTTTTCCAGGACCTGAACCTACTGCAAAAGACAAGACCTGACCCCATAGCACAGGACTGATGCGATGACTGCTCTGAAGGAACTCTTCGATCTCTCCGGCCGCGTTGCGGTCGTCACCGGCGGCTCTACCGGCCTCGGCCTGCAGATGGCCGAGGCGATGGCCGAGTTCGGCGCAAAGGTGGTGATCTGCGCGCGCAAGGCCGACCGGCTGGCCACCGCCGAGGCGAAGCTGCGCGAGTACGGCGCCGAGGTGCTGACTGTCGCCTGCGACGTGGCGAAGGCCGAGGCGGTGGCGTCGTTGCACGACCAGGTGATGGAGCGCTTCGGCGGGGTCGACATCCTGGTGAACAATGCAGGCCGCGCATGGGTGGCTCCGGTCGAGGACATGCCGCTGGAGCGCTGGCAGCAGGTGTTCGACCTGAACATCACCGCGCCCTTCATGCTGGCCCAGGCGTTCGGCCGGCACATGATCACGCAGAAGAAGGGCAGCATCATCAACATCGCGTCGATCGCCGGGCTGGTCGGGCGCAACCCGGACGCATACAACTCGATCGCCTACGGCGCGAGCAAGGGCGCGCTGGTCAACTTCACCCGCGACCTGTCGATCAAGTGGGCGCGCCACAACATCCGCGTGAACGCGATCTGCCCGGGCTTCTTCGTGACCGACATCAACCGCAAGGTCTACGACGAGCGGCCGGAGAAGATCGATCGCGAGATCCCGCTCGGAAAGCCCGGCGGCGACAGCGACATCAAGGGCGCGGCCGTGTGGCTCGCCTCCGACGCCAGCCGGTTCGTCACCGGCGCAATCATCCCGGTCGACGGCGGCACGACGGCCTGGTGACCCCGCATCCAGTGGAGGCAGTCTCTTGAACACCATCGCAGAACAACTCCTCGCCGCCCTGAAGGAGGCCGGGGTCGATCGAATGTTCGGTATACCGGGTGGCGGCGCGACGGCGGAACTGGTCAGCGCCAGCAAGGCCGCCGGCATCGAATTCGTGCTTACCCAGCACGAGACCTCGGCGATCATCGCCGCCGGCGTCTACGGCCAGCGCACGGGTACCGTCGGCGTCGCGCTGTCGGCGATCGGCCCGGGCGTGGCCAACTTCGCCAACGGCCTCGCACATGCCATGCTCGATCGCCTGCCGGTGCTCGCGATCGCCGATCGCTACCGGGGCGGCGTGCATGAAGTCGCGCTGCGCCAGCAGTTCGACCACCTTGCGATGATGCGGCCGGTCACCAAGGCGCAGATCACGCTGCACGAAGACACCTGGGATGTCGGCCTGCGCCGCGCGTATCGCACGGCGCTGGCCGAGCGGCCGGGGCCGGTGTTCATCGACTTCCCGAACAACGTGGCTGGCAAGACGAACCGGCCCGCGACACCGCTGCGCCTGCTGCAGCCGACGTACGAGGCGCGCGTGCCGGCCGCAGCGCTGGCCGAGGCGGCTGCGGTGGTCGGTGCTGCACGCCGGCCGCTGATCCTCGCCGGCAATACCGCGCTGTCGCTGCCGGCCGGTGCGCTTGCGCGCTTCGCATCGGCGTTGCGTGCGCCGGTGCTGACCTCGGCCAAGGCCAAGGGTGCGATCGCCGCGGACGATCCCTGGTGTGCCGGCGTGTTCATGGGCGGCAAGCTGGAGCAGGCGCTGCTCGAGCAATGCGACTACATCGTGTTCGCCGGCTTCGATCCGGTCGAACTGCTGCCCAAGCCCTGGAAGGTGCCGGTGCCGGCACTGTGGCTCGACAGGGTGCCGAACGTCGAACAGACAGCCGCGGTCGAGGCCGAACTCATCGGCGACCTGGGCGATACGCTGGCTGGCCTGGCCGAGGCGCTGGCGCCGGGCGGTGACCGCGTGTCTTCCACATGGTCGCCAGAGGACTGCAGCCGCTTCCACGACTCCGTGCGCACGCAGCTCACGGTGCCGGTGGACGGCCTGTCGCCCAACGACGTCGTGCTCGCGGCGCGGGACGCCGCACCGCGCGACACGGTGCTGGTGACCGACGTCGGTGCGAACAAGCTGCTGTCGGTCGAACTGTGGGACGCGTACGGTCCGCACGACTTCCTGATGTCCAACGGGCTGGCGACGATGGGCTTCTGCCTGCCCGCGGCGCAGGCGGTGAAGCTGGCCGAACCGAACCGTCCGGTGCTGTGCCTGTGCGGCGACGCCGGCTTCCTGATGCGCCTGCCTGAACTGGTGACCGGGCAGCTGATCGGCGCGGGCAGCGTGAAGCGGCCGATCGTCTACGTCATCTTCGCCGACAACGAACACAGCCTGATCACGGTCAAGCAGGGCAAGCTGGGCAAGCATGTGCACGGGCTGGACTTCCCCTCGCCCGGCTATGCCGACCTGTCCCGCGCGTTCGGCCTGTCGTGCGCCGAGGTGGACAACCTCGCCGACTATCGCAAGGCCCTGGCCGCAGCCTTCGAGCGCACCGACGCGTCCACGCTGATCGCCGCGCGCATCGATTCATCGGCGTACGCGAAGCAGTTCGACATCATCCGGGAACTCTAGGCCTGCGGCTGGCGATGGGATGGACGCGATGCGCCGCGTCCGTCCGGACGAGGCATCGATGCAGTTCACCGCGCGGGTTTCGACCCGCGCGGCCCGCCATAGTGGTACGGTACTTGCTCTTGATAATCGTCCCGCGTTGACGTTCCAGGAGTATCTCGACCATGTCCGTTGCAATACCTTCGCGCCTGCTGCAGGCGCTGTGCGTCCTCGGGCTCTGTGCTGCCCTGCCAGTCCATGCGCAGCCGTCGTATCCCGCGAAGCCCATCCGCATCATCGTACCGTTCGCCCCCGGCGGTCCTAACGACGTGCTGGCCAGGCTGGTCGGCAGCCGGCTGACCGAGGCCTGGGGCCAGCCGGTGATCATCGACAACCGTGGTGGTGCCGGTGGCACCATCGGTGCGGAAGCCGGTGCACGCGCGCCAGCCGACGGCTATACGCTGACCATGGGCGGCTCGAGCAACATGACGGTAGCTCCGTCGCTGTATGCGAAGCTTTCGTACAACCCGCTGAAGGACTTCACGCCGATCGCCAATGTCGCGCGGGTGCCCTACCTGCTGGTGATCAACCCGCGTGTGCCGGCGAAGACCGTGAAGGAACTGGTGGTGATCGCCCGTGCCAGGCCCGGGTACCTGAACTATGGCTCGTCCGGCGTAGGCAGCATGTCCAGTCTTGCCGCCGAATGGTTCAACGCCGTGGCCGGCACGAAGGTCGTGCACATCCCGTTCAAGGGCACTGCCCCGGCGCTCACCGAACTGATGGTGGGCAGCGTCGACCTGATGATGGCCGACATGGGTCTGGCGCTGACGCAGGTGCGTGCCGGCAAGATGCGCGCGATCGCGGTGACCACGCCGCGGCGCTCGGCCGGTGCACCCGACATACCGACCGTGGCCGAATCCGGCCTGCCTGGCTTCGAGCTGTCGCCCTGGTTCGGCATCGTTGGTCCTGCTGGCGTGCCGCGCGACATCGTCGAGCGCCTGAACCGTGAGATCAACAGTGCGTTGAAGGGTGCAGACATGCTCAAGCGCTTCGCCGACCTGGGCTATGAACCGGCCTACGGTACGCCCGAGCAGTTCGCCGCCGAGCTGCGCAAGGACATCGAGCTGTATGCCCGCATCATCCAGAAGGCCGGCATCAAGGCCGAGCTCTGATCCTGTGCCGGCCGCCGACTGGCTGCCAAACGCCAACGACAACTCCAACGGACGCTGCAACATGAAGAACAAGCTCTCGAAACTGCCTGCCCCCTTCCTGCATGCGGGCGCGCTGGCGTTCGCGCTGGCGACGATGCCCGCGATCGTATCCGCGCAGCCCGCATGGCCTGCAAAGCCGCTGCGCCTGATCGTGCCTTTCGGCGCGGGCGGCGCGTCCGACTTCGTCGCGCGCATCATCGGGCCGCGGCTGGCCGACGCGCTGGGCCAGCCGATGGTGATCGAGAACCGCCCGGGGGCGAACGGCAACCTGGGGATGGAGTTCGTCGCCCGCTCGGCGCCCGATGGCTACACCACCTTCCTGGGCAACATCGGGGCGGTCGCGATCAATCCGCACCTGTACGGCACCACGCTGAAGGTCGATCCGATGAAGGACCTCGCTCCGGTCGGGCTGGTCTCGGAAACCACCACCATGCTGCTGGTGCATCCGTCGCTGCCGGTGCGCAGCTCGAAGGAACTGGTCGCGTTCATCCGTGCGCGACCGGGCGAGGTGAACTATGCGTCTGCCGGTGCCGGCAGCCTGAGCCACCTGCAGATGGAACTGCTGGCCGCGCAGAACGGCCTGAAGATGGTGCATATCCCCTACAAGGGCGGTGCCGGGCAGGCGGTGACCGACGTGGTCGCCGGGCATGTGACCGTGACCATCCAGACGCTCACCTCGGTGATGAGCTTCGCGCAGTCGGGCAAGCTGCGGCCGATCGCGCTGACGACCGCGAAGCGGCTCGACCTGTTCCCGAAGGTGCCGACGCTGCGCGAGGAGGGCATGGACATCGTGTCGACCAGCTGGCAGGGCATCCTGGTGCCCGCTGGCACGGCGGCCGAGTCGATCCGCAGACTGCATGCGGCGATCAACCAGTCCTTGCCGGTACCCGAAGTGCGCGAACGGTTTGCAACTGGGGCGACCGATGTCCTGCTCTCGGCCTCGCCGCAGGAGTTCGGCGACTACATCCGAGCCGAGTCCGCGCGCTGGGGCAAGGTGGTGCGCGACGCGGGCATCAAGCTGGAGTGATGGCGCCGGACGCGGACATCATGCCCGCGTGAGCAGCCGCACCACCCCGATCGCGGCGAGCAGCAGTCCGGTGCCGACGAACAGCACCAGCGGGCCCCAGGCACTCGAGGCGCTGTCGAGGATGATGCGCCCGGCCGTGTCGTCGACCAGCACGTGTACCGCTTCGCCCGGCCGATGCTGCGGCGCGTGGGTCCACACGTCGGCGACGAAGACCACCTCGCGGCCGTCGGGATGGCGGAAGCGGATGCGCGGGGCGAACAGGATCTCGGTGGTGTCCGCGCTGGCGATGATGCGCTGCTCGACCTGCACGACTTCCGCTGACAGGCGCAGGGCGGTGGACGGCATCGCCGCGCGCTCGCGATGCACGACCCAGCCTCCGGCCGCAATCGCCAGGCCGATGGCGACCAGCCATGCGCCGCTGTTCACGCCGCGTCGCCTGCCGAGAACAGGATGAAGCCGCCAAGCTCCGGTGGCAGCATGACCCGCAACCGGCCGTCGGGCAGCAGCGTGCAGGGCGTGCCGCCGGCCTCCAGTACGGCGCGGGTGGCGGCCAGGTCGTCGCTCGACAATTCGTAGCCGGCGATCCAGGGCAGTGCCTGCGGCACCAGCGCACGGTCCGGATCGAACTGCGCCTGCCATGCGGTGGTGTCCATCAGGTGCAGCGCGCCACGCGCCGTCTGCTGCACGAATTCGGTCCCGGCCTGGCCGGACACCAGCCCTGACGGGAGGCCGGTATAGCGCGCATAGCGGGTGGCTGCCTCGGCCGGATCCGCCAGCACGAGGAACACCCGGCGCAGCCCCGCCGCCCGGTTCGGATGGCCGAGCCAGCGCTGCTGCCAGACGCCCTCGGGTGTCTGGTGCCCGCAGAACTGGATGCGGCCCTCGGGCATCGTGCCGGGGGGTGTGCGCGTGACCACGAAGCGCACGGTGGTCGTGCCGGACGGCGCATCGGCCTCGCGCTGCAGGCGTACCGGCGGCAGCGGGTCGAAGCCTGCGGCAGCCAGCCGCGCATGGTCGGCTTCGGCGTCTGCCGTGCCATAGGCGACCAGGTGAACCCCGGTGTAGCGCGCGATGGATTCGCGCAGCTGGTTGGCGACCGGGGTGTCCATGAACGGCGTGAGGAACTCGAGGTAACCCTCGCGCAGCATCACGCAGCGGTTGCCGGTGCCGGCCGGGACCAGGGGCCCGTCGGCCTGCAGCCGGTGGAACTGCTCGGAGAACGGCGTGGCGGCGAAGCCCAGCCGCGCCAGTGCCGCAGCCGCGGCCTCGCGGTCGGGCACGAAGTGGGCGACATGGTCGAGGTTCAGCGTGCCGGCTGCCGGCACCTGCGCATCATGGACGGGAAGGCGCGGCAGCATCACGGGCGCCGCGCGACCATGTCGATCTCGACCAGCGCGCCACGGGCGAGGCCGGTCACACCGACGCAGGTGCGCGCCGGCCGCTTGCCGGGCGGGAACCAGCTGGCGTAGGCAGCGTTCATCTGCGCATAGTGCTCGTCGAACTTCAGCAGGAATACCCGCACCTGCACCACGTTCTCCAGGCCGAGCCCGACGCCTTCGAGCACCGTTGACAGGTTCTTCATCACCTGGTGGGTCTGCGCCTCGATGCCTTCCGGATAGGCCGAGTCGTTGGCCAGGCCTTCGAACGGCATCTGGCCGGTGACGAACACCCAGCCGTCGGCTTCCACCGCGTGGCTGAACGGTGCGACCGGGTCGGGCGCGCCATCGATCATGTGGAACAGCGGCATCGACATCAGGGTGTCCTCGAAGCGGTCAGTGTTCGTGTCGATGTCCGGGACGGAGTTCAGTACCCACGAACCGGGTCGACGATGTTCTTCAGCTTGCGGCCGGCCAGCCGGCGCGCGAAGTTCTCGAACCAGAAGTCGAGCAGGAAATCGATGTAGCGCGGATCGTCGCAGGTGATGTGCGGCAGTACTACCAGGTTCGGTACGGTCCACAGCGGCGAGGAGGCCGGCAGCGGCTCGGGCGAGAACACGTCGAGGATCGCGCCAGACAGCTTGCCGCTGGCCAGCCGCTCGCAGAGGGCGTCGTAGTCGACGACCGGCGCGCGGCCGATGTTCATCAGGCCGGCGCCGTCCTTCATCCGGTCGAGCATCGCGCCGTCGACCAGGCCACGGGTCTGCGCGGTGAGCGGCGTGGCGACCACGACGAAGTCGGCCTTGCCGATCGTGCGCGCGAGCTTCGACACCGCCACCACCGAGTCGGCTGCCTTCTCGGTGGCGCGGGTCAGCGTTCCGCTGCGCGTGACCGCGATCACGTTCACGCCGAGCTTGCGTGCGGCGCGCCCGACGGCTGCACCCACGTCGCCGAAGCCGATGACCAGCGCGGTCTTGCCCGCGATCGGCGACGAGAACACATGCGCCCAGTGCTTCGCCCGCTGCGCGGTCATCACTTCCGGGATGCGGGCGTTGAGCATCAGCAGACCCATGGCGCCGGAGTCCTGCGCCTTGGCGGCGTGCGCGCCACTGTTGTTGGTGAGCACGACGCCCTCGGGCAACCAGTCGAGCGGCAGCAGGCCGTCGATGCCGGCGCCGGTGGTCTGTATCCACTCCAGCCTTGGCGCCAGCGCGCGCAGGTTCTCGCGCGGCGGGTCCGAGTTGAGCAGGAAGTCGGCGGTCTTCAACGCATCGGCCAGGATCTTCCGGTCGAAGCCGACGGTGATCTTCAGCCGGCGCGCGAGTTCCGGATGGCGGCGTACTGCCGCCTTGACGTCGCTCTCGAGCACCTGGAACTGGCGCGGCTTGGAGCTGTTGCTCTCGAAGTGGACATGGAACTTGCGCGGGGTGCTGCTGGTGGAGCGGGGCATGCGTGCAGGGCCTATAGCGGGATGACCAGCAGGGTGTCGATCCGGTTGGAGTCGGCGATCACGAGGCGGCTGCGCAGCATCGGCGTCTCGGCGCCGGCCGGGCCTTCGAACACGATCTCGTCCAGGTAGCGCCCGGTTGAAAACAGCTTCTGCTCGCCGTCGTGCATGGTGCGTACGCACAGGTAGTTGGTCTGCGTCTTCGCGGTGAAGCGGTCGGCCGGACTGCAGCCTTCCATCCCGGCCTCCAGTACCTGGGTCGGACCGATCACGTGACGGTAGGTATGCGGCTCCCAGACGTTCACCTGGCGCAGCGAGTAGATGCGGTCGACCATCATGTCGCGGTTGTCGCACAGGAGCATGCCGGCCACCCAGCCCCGTGCATGGTTGTCTCGCCCGGTCACCTGGTAGCGGCCGTCCTCGGTGAAGAACTGCGGCCAGCGTTCGTATTCGCCCTCGTCGATCGCATGGACGTAGTCGACCATCAGGCGCTCGATCGCGCTGCGGCGTTCCGGGGAAATCGTCGGCGCCCGTGTGGATGGATTCGTCGCGGCCATGGTCAGTTGCCCATCAGTTCGCGGTAGGCCTTGTAGAAGCCGCGCACCGATGTCTCGGTGGCGCGGGTCGGCTGGCCATCGGCGGTCAGGCCGCCCATCTCGACCACGGCCTGCTTGTCGCGGTCGCCCTTGATACCCTGCTGCACGAAGCCGCCGATCGCGCCGTCCTCCATCGAGATGTAGCCATGGGGGCCGACGAGGTTGCTCTGCTTGATGCGGATCGCGCGCTGCTCGGGCGTGTCCTCCTCGAACGAGACCACGGTCCAGATCAGTTCGCACTCGCCGGTGCCGCGGGTGATGATCTGGCGCGTACCGACCGAGTTCAGGATCTGCTGCAGCACGAAGCCCGGCATGATGCTCTGCAGGGCATTGGTGATGTTGTCGTCGAACTCCATCCACTGCGCGATCAGGGACGGGTCGTTCAGGCCGAAGTCGGACTTCATCGTGCGCAGCTTGCCCGGGGAGTATTCCTCGTGGCCCTGGTCGGTGAGGCGCTTGGCGAACACCAGGTGGTGCCAGTTGGCCGGGTCGTGGCGGATACCGCCTTCGGCCGACAGCCGGTTGAGCTTGAACGTCGCGAAGAACGCATGCAGCAGCGACGGGTGGTGCGTGTCGCGGCTGTTCTCGATGTACAGCTTCCAGTTGTTCGGCATGATGTGGTTGTAGCGGCCGATGATCTGCATCTTGCGGCCGCGGATGGTGCGCCGGATATGCGCGACCATCGGTTCACCGAGGTACTGCTCCAGCGGCGGCGTCGCCTCGCTGAAGGTGCCGAACACCAGCCCTTCGATCACCTCGACGCGCAGCCGGGTGAGCGCATGCTTCGACTTGTCGAAGCCCTCCGGCATGCCGCCCAGGCCGCCGACGCCCTTCTCGAACGCGATGCCGCGCAGCTCGCCCGACTGGTCGAAAGACCAGGCGTGATACGGGCAGACGAAGGTGCGCTTGCCCTCGCCGCGCGAGTCGTAGCAGAGCACCGAGCCCTTGTGCGTGCAGCGGTTGACCAGTGCGTTGATGCCGCCTTCGGCGGTACGCACGACGATCACCGGCGTGTCGCCGACCTTGGTCAGGACGTAGTCGTTGGGCTTCGGAATCTCGCATTCGAGCGAGAGGAAGTTCCAGGTCGGACCGCGGAAGATGCGGTCCTGCTCCCAGGCGTAGATCTCGGGGTCGCCGTAGATGTGCAGCGGGATCCGCGACAGGTCGTCCGTGGGCCACCGGATGAGCTCGCTGACGGGGCGCACCCCGATCGCCTGGGCCATTGCTCTGCTCCTTGCTGCCTGGTTACCTGATCTCGAACACGGCATCGACCTCGACCGCGCAGTCCGACGGCAGGACTGCGACGCCGATGGCGGTGCGCGAATGCTTGCCTGCCTCGCCGAATACCTCGACGAACAGGTCGGAGGCGCCGTTGATCACCGCCGGCTGCTCATAGAACTTCGGGTCGGAGGCGACGAAGCCGCGCACCGACACGCAGCGCACCGCGCGGTCCAGGTCGCCGCCGAGTGCCAGCTTGAGCGCGGCGATCAGGTTGATTGCGCAGACGCGGGCGGCAGCCTTGCCGGCGGCCACGTCGAGTTCCGCGCCCAGCTTGCCCTGGTGGGTCACCTTGCCATCGACGCGGCAGACCTGGCCGGCCAGGAACACCAGGTTCCCGGTGATCGCGAACGGCAGGTAGTTGGCGACCGGGGTCGGCACCGGTGCCAGGGTGATGCCCATCTCTGCCAGCCTGGTTTCGTACTTGCCCATGATGCCTCCTCGAGTGCAGGGGTTGGTCCTGCGATATTCATCTTCGATGCAGTCTTGCGGCGATTCCTCGGGGAAGCGACCGCAAGACTGCGTTACGTCACTTCCCGCGCTGCGGAAGCACTGCGGCGAACTTCGAGCCGCGCACGCACAGCTTGCCTTTCGGGTCCTGCCACAGCTTCTCGATCGTGTGCAGGTGGCCCAGTGCACGCGCGACGGTCTGGAAATCGAAGTCCGAAAAATGGGCTGCGATGTCCTGGTAGTAGCGCGGCTCGACCTCGATCATTGCAAGCACTTGCTGTGCCAGCGCCTCGACCTTGGCATCCGTCGCACCGAGCGCCGGCGGCAGCGGATCGGCCTTGCCCGACACGTAGTCGTCGACCTTGGCGCGGTCGGCGTAGGCATAGGCGATGCGCTCGAAGCGCTCCACCGGGATGCCTTCGCCGATGGTCGCGTCGATGCCGACCTTGGCGCCGGTGGGCACCACGCCGTGCGGCATCACCGCCAGGCTGGAGTCCAGAGGCTTGGCGCGGGCGCCCGGGATGATGATCACGTCGCGGTCACCCTGCACCCGGGTGGCGATCGCCCATTCGACGTCCATCGCGTTGAACGGATCGATGTCCTCGTCGACGATCACCACATGCTTCAGGTCCATCACTGACAGCGCGGCGAGCAGCGCGTTCTTGCCTTCGCCGGCCTGCTTCTTGATCGAGATCACCGCATGCCAGAACGCACAGCCGCCCAGCGTGACGTTGATCGCGACCGTCTGGATGCCTGCGATCTTGAGCGCCGAGCGGATCGCCGTGTAGCGGGTCGGGGCTGCGAGCCAGGTGTTCTCCCAGGGCATGTGCAGCGCGTAGTACACCGCGTTGCGCCGCATGGTGATCGCCTTCACGCGCACCAGCGGGTTCCAGTGCAGGCCGCCCATGAGGCGAGTGAACTCGCCGAAGCGGCCTTCCGGGTGGGTCCAGCCGGTGGGCAGGATCTCGGCTTCGAGCACGATCTCGGAATCGGCCAGGCAGGGCAGGTCGATCGTCTCGCACTGGGCGAAGCGCACTGCCTCGCCGCGGATGCCGCCGGCGATCGCCATCTCGTCCACGCCCAGTGGCGCGCGGAAGCCCGAACCCATGATCTCGAACGGATGGCAGCCGATCGAGATCGAGATCGGCAGCGGCTCGCCGCGCTCGAGCGCGCGCGCGGCGAACAGGCGCATGTTGTTCGGGGTGACGATGTCGATGCCGGTGAGGTTCTTCTCCTTCACCATGAACCGGTAGACGCCGGCGTTCAGGCCGTGCTCCGGATCCCTCGCCATCACCACGCCGGCGGTGATCATCGGGCCGCCGTCGTAGATCGAAGACATCGGCACCGGCAGCTTGAACAGGTCGACGTCGTCGCCCTTGATCACGATCTCCTGGCAAGCCGCCTTCTCGATGTACACCGGCGGGATCGGCTTGACGATGCCGCGTTGCAGCTTGTGCTCGATCTCGGCGTATTCGTCCACGCCGATGGACATCGTCGCGCGCTTCTGCGAGCGGATGATGCCCGACACCACCGGCATGTCGTAGCCGATCACATCGTGGAAGTAGAGCGCCTTGTCGGACTGGTCGACCAGGGTCGCGATGTGGCGGATGTCGACTGGCTGCTTCAGGTCGACCAGTTCGCCGGCCTCGCGCAGCCGGTCCAGGAACTGGCGGAAGTCTTCCTTCTCGTAGGCCATGTCGCGCTCAGCCTTTCGCAGGCGCGGGTGCGGGCGGCGCGGTGAAGTAGGTGCCGCGGCCGCTCGCGCACAGGTTGCCTGCAGCGTCGTACACATAGGCCTCGGCGCAGGTGAACTGGCCACCGAAGCGCACGATCTTGCCGGTGCACTTCAGGTCGCCCTTGGCGGCGCGGTGGTAGTCCACGCGCAGGTCGATGGTCGGCACCGGATTGCCGTTCTTCACCGCGATCGCGTAGTCGGCGACCACGTCGACCAGCGAGGCGAGGATGCCGCCGTGCGTATAGCCGCCGGCCGGGTTGACCACCCACTCCTCGCGCCATTTCGCGGTCATCTCGATGGTGTCGTCGCCGACCGCTGTGACGGTCAGGCCGAGCCAGGCGTTGAACGGGCTCTTGGCCAGGCGGGCATTCAGTTGTTCGGGGGTGGGCTTGTCTGCCATGGTCGAATCTCTCTCTTCGGTGGGTTGCAGGATGGGGCGGCGCGGGTGCGGCACGCCCCGCCCTGGTGCATCAGGGGGTGACGACGACCTTGCCGAACACCTCGCGGTTCTCGATCAGGGCCAGGCCTTCCTTCGCCTTCTCGAGCGGCAGCACGACGTCGATCACCGGCTTCATCTCGCCCTTCTGGATCATCTCCATCAGCGCGCTCAGGTTCTCGTTGTAGAAGCTGTTCGAGCCCTTGATGTTCAGCTCGAAGCTCCAGATGTAGCGCAGGTCTTCCTTCGGGTCGAAGCCGGCAGTGGCGCCGCAGGTCAGGATGCTGCCGCCGCGCTTGGTGCACTTGAGCGACGGTGCCCAGGTGTCGCCACCGGTGAAGTTGATGACCACGTCGACGCCGCCCTCGTAGCTGCGGCGCTGCGGCTTGCCGAACTTCTCGTTCACCCACTTGGAGAAATCGGTGGTCTTGTAGTTGATGACGTGGTCTGCGCCGAGGTCGGTCAGGCGCTGGATCTTGTCGTCGCTCGAGGCGCAGGCGATGACTTCGGCGCCCAGCATCTTGGCCAGCAGCACGCAGCCGGTGCCCACGCCGCCCGAGGCGCCCAGCACCAGGACCTTGTCGCCCTTCTTGATCGTGTTGTGGGTCATGATCATGCGGTGTGCGGTGCCATAGGCGACCGGCAGCGCGCAGGCTTCCTCGAAGGTGACGCCATCGGGCATCTTGATCAGCTGCTTCTGGTTGACCAGGCACTTCTCGGCCAGGCCGCCGTCCATCATCTCGCCCATCAGGCCGATCTTCGGGTCGAGCGGGTTCACCAGCACGCGGTCGCCGATCTTCCAGCCCTCGACGCCTTCACCGACTTCGATGATCTCGCCAGCGAGGTCCAGACCGATGATCACCGGCAGCGGGACCTTGATGCCGGGCATGCCGCGGACGGTGAACACGTCGTGGTAGTTGAACGAGGTTGCGCGGGTGCGCAGGATGACATGGCCTTCCTTGATCGTCGGATCACGGTAATCGGCGATGTACTCGAGGTTGTCGAGGGGGCCATGGGACTTCAGCACGACTGCGCGCATCTGGGTACTCCGTATCGATGTGGATGATTGATGGACGGCTGGCGATCCGGCACCGGCCGGGCGCGCGTGTGGCGGCCCGGCTGGCATCGGACCGAAGCCTCAGGCTTGCATCGGGTAGATGCGGTTGACACCGGTGGTGATCTTGTCTTCACCGACGCCGTAGACGTGGATCGAGATCGCGATGGAATCGGACCGGTTGACGATCCGGTGTATGCCTTCGCGCCCGCTGTCGAAGCACGAGTCGCCGGCCGTGCGGCGTACGCTGCGCACCTCGACCGGATGCAGGTCGCCCGGCGACAGACGATAGTGGCTTTCCGTCAGTTCGCCGGCATAGACGCCGACCGCGCACCAGGTATGGTGCCCGTGCACCGGGCTGCCCTGGCCCGGACCCCAGACGATCGCCAGTATCGAGAACAGGCCATTGGGATCGGCGTACAGCAGGTGCCGGGTGTAGGTGTCTGGCTTGCTGAGGCGATGTTCTTCCGCCAGAAGGTCGAGGTCGACCAGCGAGCCGCGGATGGCGGATAGCAGTGCCTGGGGCTGTACCTCGCCATCGGCCAGCGCGGCGGCGGTGGTGCCGTCGATCAGCTTCTGCATTGAGGGGTTCATCCGAGGTCTCCGGTGGGGATTGCCATGGTCATCACGGCGCGGCTCTTGAGGGCGGCGGTCAGCACCATCTCGCGCGCGGCCTCGATCTGCTCTCGGCAGATCTGTTCCGCGGTGGCACCGTCGCCCCGCCGCAGTGCCTTCACCAGCGCGCCGTGCTCATGCTGCATTTCGGTGGTGCGATCGCGCGAGGTCAGGCCCATGTGCAGCAGCCGGGTCATCTCGTCGAGCAGTGCTTCGATCGTGTGTGCCAGCCGCTGGTTGCCCGTCGCCTGGGCGATCGTGACGTGGAAGTTCGCGTTCGCCTGCAGGAATCTATGGGTGCTTGCGATATCGCCCGGCCGGTAGCCGGCGCGGCAGACGTCGTCGAGCAGCTTCAGCCTGCTTGCATCAACCTTGCCCGCAGCCAGCCTGGCGGCGGTCGGCTCGAGCATCAGGCGCAGTTCGAAGATGTCCTGGATGTCCTGCAGCGTCACCGGCGACACCACGTAGCCGCGGCGAGGCATCGCGCGAACGAGGCCTTCATGCGCGAGCCGCTGCAGCGCCATCCGGATCGGAGCCTTGCCGAAGCCGTACTGGGCGCCGAGCTGCGACTCGGAGATGCCGGATCCCGGCGGCAGGATGCAGGAAATGATGTCCTGCTTGATCCGGTCGTAGGCCAGGTCGTTCAACAGCGGTTCGGTGCCGGCGTCGCGTGCCGGGTCGACCGGCTGCGGCAGCTTCTGCGTACGCGCGGAGGCGATAGCGGCAACGCCATCAGGCAGGGTCAGGTCGGTCATCGGGGCTCTGGCGCAGGAGGCATGCCGATCAGGCGTGCACGATCCGAAGAGTCTAGGAAACCCGTACTGACATGTCAAACAACTTCTTTTGGCATGTCTGAGCCTTTCGGCCGTGTGGCGCGGCGATAATCCGCAACGCAGTGCACCGTTCCATCCCTGGGGGGGCCTGGTAATGCCCAGCCGTTCAAGTCCGATGTTTCCGCGCAATCCGTCCTGCTGGCGGGCGGCCGCAGCCGCGGCAGCCCTCGCAGCTGGCACCCTGCTGCCCGCGCTGTCGGCCGCGCAGGGCGTACCGTCGCTGCCCGCCAGGCAGATCCGGGTGGTCGTGGCGCTCGCCCCCGGCGGCGGCACCGATGTCGTGACCCGCATCGTCGCCTCGCGCCTGACCGACATCTGGGGCACGCCGGTACTCGTCGAGAACCGCCCCGGCGGCGGCCAGATCATCGGCACCGAATCCGTCGCGCGCGCACCGGCCGACGGTGCGACCCTGCTTGCCGTCACGCCGGCGCACGTGATCAATGCGACGCTGCACGAGAAACTCGGCTACCGCTGGGACCGCGACTTCGTGCCGATCGTGAACATGGCCGCCACCGCGAACGTGCTGGTCGTGCATCCATCGCTGCCGGTGAAGACCCCGAAGGAACTGATCGCGCTGGTGCGCAGCCGGCCGGGCCAGATGCACTACGGTTCCAGCGGCGTCGGTGGCGCCTCGCACCTCGCGTTCGAGCTGTTCAATTCGATGGCGAAGCTCGACCTCGTGCACGTGCCCTACAAGGGCGGAGCGCTCGCGGTACAGGACGTGCTGGCCGGGCAGATCTCCCTGCTGATGGGCAACATGCCCTCGGTACTGCAGCACGTGCGGTCCGGACGGATGCGTGCGCTGGCGATCGCCAGCAGCAGGCGCTCGCCGCTGTTGCCCGAGGTGCCGACAGTGGCCGAGTCGGTGCTGCCCGGCTACGAGGCGGCGAACTGGAACGGACTGGTGGCGCCCGCAGGCGTGCCGCAGGACCTGGTGATGCGCTACAACGCCGACGTCGTGCGCGTGGTCACCGAACCGGCCATCCGCGACCGCCTGTCCGCAAGCGGCTTCGATCCGATCGGCGACACGCCGGCGCAGTTCTCCGCCTACCTGAAGACCGAATTCCAGCGCTGGGCGACGCTGATCCGGTCGCGGGGTATCAAGGCCGAGTAGGCGGCACCGGCGGGGCGTTGCCAAGCAGCTTCTCCAGCAGGCGATCGAGTTCCTCGACGCTGGTGGTGCCCGGCGGCAGCCCGGGTGCTGCATTCATCGACCCGGGTACCGGGACGGTCGAGCCCGCGCTCGCGTCCGTGACGGCCGAAGGCGTGGAGCCCGCAGGCATCGCAGCGCCCGGATCCGCTGCACCGACCGCGAACGGCGCCTCCGGGGGCTGCGGCAATGCGCCGGAGGGTGTGGCCGCCGGTACGGTGGCCGGCGCCTGGAACGGAGTCGTCTCCGGCGGCGGACTGCCCTGCAACGGAAAGTAGAGCCACAGCAGGCTCAGCATGCCGGCGGCCACCATCAAGAAGAACAGCAGGAACATCGTGTACCGGTCCGCAGGCTGCGCGGTTCAGTCGTCCCTGCGGTCGCCGTCGCCCTGCTGGCCGGCCCACCATTGCTGCAGCCAGCCGGTGTTGCCGCCCAGCGCCACGATCTCTTTCAGGCTGTCGGCCAGCGGTGGGTATTCGCGCCGCGTACCGCGCGTGTGGTTGATGAACATGCCGCTGTCGAAGTCCACCTCGAGTTCATCACCGGTCTCGCATTCCTCGGTCGCGCCCTGGCAGTCGGTGAGCACGCGCAGCCCGGCGCCGATCGCGCCGCGATAGCCGAGGAAGGGCATCGACTCGCACACCAGACCGAGCCCCAGCGCCTGCATCGCGATGTAGCCGTTCATCTTCGGGCCCATGCCGAAGCTGCGCCCGGCGACGATGATGTCTCCGGGTCGGCAGCGCGTGTGGAAGCCGGGATCGGTCTCTTCGAACAGGTGCGGGACGATCTCGGCTGCGGCCATATGCCGGCCGGTGACGATCCAGCCCGGCACCACGCCCCCCTGGTGCGGGATGTCGTGGCCGAGCACCCAGGCGCGCCCGCGCAGTCGCCAGTCGTAGCCCTTCACCGGATCCGGCTTGGTGGAAGCATTCATCGGGGTGTCGCTCCGTTCGTTCGTTCGCTCGCTCACTGGACGAAATCCATCACCGTGCGGGCATCCACGATCTTGCCGGCGACCGCCGAGGCCGCGACGGTCGCCGGATTGCCGAGGAACAGCTGTGCATCCTTCGGACCCATGCGCCCGTTGTTGTTGCCGGCGAAGGTCGAGATCGACACTTCGCCGCCATCCACCGGACCGATCACGCCGTCGTTGCACGAGCCGCAGCCTGCCGGCAGCATCACTGCGCCCGCCTCTAGGAAGATCTTCATCAGTCCGTCGTCGAGCATCCGCCGCGTGGACGCTTCGCTGCCCGGGGCGATCATCAGGCGCACGCCCGGTGCGATGCGCTTGCCGGCCAGTGCCCGCGCGGCGAGCTGCAGGTCTTCGTAGTGGCCGGAGCCGCAGGAACCGATGAATGCATGGTCGACCGCGGTGCCGGCGACTTCCGATACATCCACCGCGCGGTGCACGCCACCGGGCAGCGCCACCTGCGGCTCGATCGTCGAGATGTCGAGCGAGATCTTCGCTTCGTAGTTGGCGTTCTCGTCGGGATACACCGGCGTGAACGGACGCTGCGCGACCGCCGTCGAATGCGCCAGTATCGCCGACGACGGCGGGAAGAAGGTGCCGTAGGCACGTACCTCGGTCGGCGAGCTGCAGAGCGCGGTACGCTGGGCGAGGTCGAACTGGTCGATGTCGCCGGCGAACTCGAGTACCCGGTAGTCCGGGTTCACGCCCCAGCTGCCACCCTCGCGGAAGTGCTTCGCGATCACGAAGCCGATGTCGCGGCCGAACACGCCGGGCCGCGCGCGTCCGGTGATCGTCAGGCGGATGGTCTTCGGCACCATCACCCAGTTGGTGCCGGTGGCCAGCACGCGGCTGATCTCGGAGCCCATGCGGAAGCCGAGCGCACCGATCGCACCGGCATTGGTCGAGTGTCGATCGTTGTCGAAATAGAACATGCCCGGCAGCAGCAGCCCGGATTCCATCGGGAAGATGTGTCCGTGGCCGCCCTGCCCGACGTCATAGAAGCGCCCGACGCCCCATTGCTTCGCCGCGCGGCGGTTGGCCGCGCCGCGCTCGGCCGAGCGCGCGTTCGGATAGATCACCTCATGGTCGGTGACGATCATCACCCACTCGGGATGGGCCAGCCGGTCGATGCCGAGCTGGTCGAGTTCGCGTTTTGCCGACAGCACCACGCCGTCGTGGACCATGATGAAGTCGGGCTGCGGTTCGACCACTTCACCGGCGCGCAGTTCGCTTCGGCCGCTGCGCGCAGCGAGGATTTTTTCTACCGCTGTCATCGGCATGCTGGGTTCCTGCTCAGGTTGCTGCTCAGGTTGCTGCGCCCGAGGACGCTCTCGGGCGCCGATTATCGCCCGCCGCGGCGAAGCCGCGTCCCCTGCCGGCTATTCGAGCACGATCTTCTGCTCGCGGATGATGCGGCCCCAGCGCCCGCTCTCGACCTTCAGCCAGTCGCCGAACTGGGCCGGCGTGCTGCCCACCAGCTCGGTGCCCAGCGCCTCCATCTTCTCGCGCACGTCGGGTGCGGCCAGTGCCTTCACCAGCACGCTGTTCAGGCGCTCGACGATCGGGCGGGGCGTGCGCGCCGGCGCCACCATGCCGCTCCAGGACTGAGCCTCGAAGCCGGGATGGGTCTCGGCGATGGTCGGGACGTTGGGCAACTGCGGCGTGCGCTTCGTCGACGACACCGCGAGGGCGGTCAGCCGGCCGCCCTGCAACTGGGGCAGCACCAGCCCGATGGACGCGATCATGGCCTGCACCTGTCCGCCCATTACGTCGGTGATCGCCGCGGCGCCGCCCTTGTAGGGCACGATCGTGATGTCGATGCCGAAGGTGGTCTTCAGCAGTTCGGCGGAGAAGCGGCTGGAGGTGGCGAGGCCGGGCACGGCGAAGGTCATGCCGCCCGAACCCTTCGCGAAACGCACCAGCTCGGCGACGTTCTTCACCGGCACCTTCGAGCTCACCACCAGCACCTGTGGCTGGCGCGCCATCAGCGAGATCGGCACGAAATCCTTCAGCGGATCGTACTGGACGTTGTTGTAGAGGAACGGGTTGGTGGCGAAGCTGTCGAACACCGCGACCAGCGTATGACCATCCGGGGTCGCCTTCGCGGCCAGGTTGGTCCCAGGCACGCCGCCGGCGCCGGGCAGGTTCTCGATGACGATCGGCTGGCCGAGCGCCTCGGTCATCTTCGGCGCGACCAGCCGCACCAGCACGTCGGTGACGCCGCCGGGCGGGTTGGGCACCAGCATCCGGATCGGGCGCACCGGGTAGTCCTGTGCCTGTGCCGCGACGGTGGCGGGCGCGGCTGCCGCAGCCAGCGCTGCGGCCAGCATCCCTGCCAGACGCGATCGATCATGACCGAGGACTGCAATCGTGCGAATGCGGGCGTTCATCATGGCACCATCGGGAAGTAGCGGGCGAGCCAGTCGCGCACGACATTCCATACGCGCTGGTTGCCCTCGGCAAGCATGAAGTGGTCGGTGTCTCCGAACAGGTGCAGGTCAACCGGGGACTTCGCGCGCGCGAACATGCGCAGCGACTGCTCGGTCGGCGTCACCGTGTCGAACGAACTGTGCAGCAGCAGCAGCGGACGCGGCGCGATCTGCCCCACCACGTCTTCTGCGCGGAAGTCGAACATGCTCTGCGCGGTCTCGGCGGTGAACGACTGCAGCGAGCCGGGCAGGATCTCGCGGGTGAGGCCGTGGCGCACGGGGACGATGTCCATCCGCGGCACCATCATCGATTCACCGGTCCGTTCGCGATGGAGACGGCCTTCTGCCAGCATCGCGGTGAAGCGCGCCCAGGCTTCCTCGCCCGGATGCTGGCCGCGGAACTTGATCTCGCCATGGCCCCAGCCGCCGGAGGAGATCACCGCAGCGACCCGTTCGTCGACGCCGGCGGTGTAGACCGCGACCGCCGCCCCGAAGCTGGAGCCGACCACCGCGATGCGTGCCGGGTCCACTTCTGGATGTCCTGCGAGGAAGGTCAGCGCGGCGCGCGTGTCCTCGACCTGCTCGAGGCAGATCAGGTTGCCGCGCACGCCTTCGCTCTCGCCGCAGCCGCGCATGTCGAAGCGCAGTGTCACGTAGCCGAGCGATTCGAGCACCGCGCAGGGGCCGAGCACGTTGCCGGCACCCTTGTGGCTGCCGAAGCCGTGCAGCACCAGGAAGGCGGGACGCCGCTCGCCGGGGGCGGGCGCGGCGGGTGTGCGCACGACGCCGGCCAGGCGCAGGCCGCCGGAATCGAAGTGTATGGATTGTTCAGGCATCTGCGACCTCAGGCCGGGACTGCGGGCTTGGCGGGGGCGGCGGCGCCGGCTTCGATCGCCTTCACCGCCGCGAGCGATGGCCGGACATGGCCATCGGCCTTGAGCGGGATACCCGCCGGCAGGTGCCATTCGCTGAAGCGATTGACCCGGAAGTTGCGCGGCTTCCAGCGCTCGGTCACGTAGTCCGGGTCGCAGAAGTACTCGATCGCGCCGCCCAGCGGGTTGCGGAAGTACCAGAAGTAGGCCGACGAGATCGGATGCCGGCCCGGCCCGATCTCGGTGCTCCACCCCTGGCGCGCGAACGCCATGCCGCCGCCGAACACTTCATGCACGTCGCCGACCTCGAAGGCGACATGGTGCAGGTCGGTCTTCCCGGTACGGCTCTTCATGAAGAACAGGTTGTGGTGCTCGCTGCGTTTCGCCCAGCGCAGGAACACGCCGGCGCCACCGACATAGCGGTCGGACAGCCAGAAGCCGAGCCGATCCCGGTAGAACGCTTCGGCGCGCTTGACGTCGGTGACCGCGAACACGATGTGGCCGACCTTCGAAGGACGCGCGCCGTCGCGACAGGCGGTGGCCTCGCGGTCCACCCGCGCGCGGCCCTCCGGGCGGTTCCAGACCGTGGCCGGCCGGGTCGCCGGCTTGCGCGGCTTCCAGACCCGGATGCCGATGTGGATGCCCAGCTCGTCGACGGAGTGGACGGTGCCGTCGGCATCGCGGGTCACCTCCCGGTCGCGGGCCAGGTCGGCGGCAATCGCATCGCGCCGGGCGGCGGTCGCCACGCCGAACACCACCTCGCGGAACGACGAGCCGCCCTCCAGCCGTGCCGGCAGGCCGGGCGTGTCGTCCGGGCGCACCTCGATGCGGTTGCCGGTGGCGGTCTCGAACACGAGCCGGGTACGGGTCGCCGACACCTTCGTCAGGCCCCAGTCGGTGAACAGGCGTTTCGCCTCGGCCATGTCGGCGGCCGTGTAGGTGATCGATGCGATGCCGGTGAAGTCCATCTTTCTGTCCCCTGTCCAGGCGCCTGCATGGATGGCGCACGCCGATTATGTACCGGCTGCGGCAACCTCGGCGTTGGTCTGGCACTATCGCTGTCGTCCCGCGCCACGACGGCGCCGGGCTGCAGTCGCCCGCCGGCCGCGCAGCGGCACGCAGAGGCGCACCACTGGCAAGGACAGGCTATGAAGATCACCAGCATCAAGCACTACGCGGTCCATCCGGGCTGGCGCAAGAACCTCATCTTCGTCAAGGTCGAGACCGACGAGGGCATCCACGGCTGGGGCGAGGCTTACTCCCAGTACGACCGCGACAAGGCAGTGTGCGCGCAGCTCGATTCGCTGTCGCCCTACCTGATCGGGCGCAACCCGTTCGACATCAAGCACTTCACGAAGTTCGCGTTCGACGACTACGCGGCGCGCCGCGGCTCGGTCGAGGTGTTCTGTGCGATCAGCGGCATCGAGCAGGCGCTGTGGGACATCGTCGGCAAGGCCTGCAAGCAGCCGGTGTACAACCTGCTCGGCGGCCGGGTGCGCGAGAAGATCCGGGTGTACGCCAACGGCTGGAGCTACGGCATGGACCAGCCGGCCGACTATGCGCGTGCAGCCGAGAAGATCGTCGCCGCCGGCTGGACGGCGCTCAAGTTCGATCCGCTGCCCAAGCCCTGGCGCAACTGGATTCCGCGTGAGCACGAAGAGCGTGCGGTCGCGGTGACGAAGGCGATCCGCGACGCGGTAGGGCCGGACGTCGACCTGCTGATCGACCAGCACCGGCGCCTTGCGCCGATGCATGCGATCCGCCTCGACAAGCGGCTGGCCGAGTACAACATGTACTGGATGGAAGAGTCCTGCCAGGCCGAGTACCCGGACGAACTGGCCGAGATCCGCCGCAACATCGGCATCCCGGTGTGCATCGGCGAGGCCACCTACACCAAGGCCGGCTTCCGTCCGCTGCTCGAGAAGCGGGCAGCTGACATCCTGAACCCGGACGTAGCCTGCGTCGGCGGCATCCTTGAACTCAAGGAAATCGCTGCGATGGCCGAGTCGTTCCTGGTCGCGATGTCGCCGCACAACTACAACTCGACCACGGTGGCCACCGCCTCGACGCTGCATGCCTCGGCGACGATGCCCAACTTCATCATCACCGAGTACTTCCTGCCCTTCGTCGAGTTCGGCAACCGTATCTGCCTGAATCCGCCGCAGCCGAAGAACGGCTACATCGAACTGTCGACCGAGCCGGGGCTGGGCATCGA
The DNA here is from genome assembly GCA_947458265.1 of Betaproteobacteria bacterium. Lineage (GTDB taxonomy): Bacteria > Pseudomonadota > Gammaproteobacteria > Burkholderiales > CAIKXV01 > CAIKXV01. Next base: position 88,154 of record CANGYF010000006.1, on the reverse strand, counting down.
GATGGACGAGAAGGCGCTGCAGGAGATCCCGGCGCAGGTCTACAAGATGCGCAAGCTGCCGCAGGTGTCGGACGAGGGGCCGTAAGCATGGCCCACGAGAAGATGCTTGAAGAGCTGTCCGCCCGCAAGGCGAAGGCGCTCGGGATGGGCGGGCCGGACAAGCTGGCGAAGCGGGCTGCGCCGGGCGTGCTCGACGCGCGCTCGCGGCTGGACCTGCTGCTGGACGCCGGCAGCTTCGTCGAGTCGGGCCTGTTCGCGACCTCGTTCCGTGCCGAAGACCGTGATCGCACGCCGGCCGACGGCAAGGTCGCGGGTTTCGGCCGTATCGAAGGCCGCGATGTGGGCGTGGTGTCGAACGACTTCACCGTGCTGGGTGCCTCGAGCAGCCAGATCAACGGCAAGAAGATCAAGCACGTGAAGGACATCGCCAACGCCAAGGGTCTGCCGATGGTGTTCCTCGGCGAGTCGGCGGGCGCGCGCATCCCCGATCGCATGGGTTCGGCCGGGCGGGCGATCCTCGGTCAGGACCCGACCGAGTACCAGCGTATCCGCACCGCGCCCTGGGTATCGGCCCAGCTCGGTGCCTGCTTCGGTTCGTCGACCTGGTACGGCTGCATGTCCGACTTCGTGGTGATGCGCAAGGGCGCGCTGATGGCGGTGGCGAGCCACCGCGTCACCTCGTCCGCGATCAGCCAGGAGGTCGATCCGGAGGAACTCGGTGGCTGGAAGCTGCTCACCGGCGTGTCCGGGCTGGTCGATGTCGCAGTCGACACCGACGCCGAGGCGATCGACACGGTCAAGCGTTTCCTGTCCTACCTGCCGTCGAACTGCAACGAGGCGCCGCCGGTGCTCGATGCGTCGAAGGTGGCCGTGCACGACCAGGGCCGCCTGCTCGAGATCCTGCCGGAGCTGCGCACCAAGGTCTACGATGCGCGCAAGCTGGCCGAGGTGATCGTCGACGTGGACAGCCTGTTCGAGATGAAGCCGAAGTTCGGCCGCTCGATCATGACCGCGCTCGCGCGCATCGACGGACGTACCGTCGGCATCATCGCCAACAACCCGATGTTCAAGGGTGGTGCGATCGACGTCGATGCCTGCAACAAGGCGACCAGCTTCCTGGTGTTCTGCGATTCGTTCAACGTGCCGATCATCCTGATGGTCGACCAGCCGGGCTTCCTGATCGGACTCGAAGGCGAGAAGCGCGGCGCGGCCGGCAAGATCATCAACTGGATGAACGCGCTGGCGCTGGTCACCGTGCCGAAGCTCTCGATCATCGTGCGCAAGAGCTACGGCCAGGCCTACCTGAACATGGGTGGCGGCCGCAACTCCGACGAGGTCGCGGCCTGGCCGACGGCAGACCTCGGCTTCATGGATCCGAAGGTGGGCGCCAGCGTGCTCGCGCGCGAGGGCGAGAGCAGCGAGGCGACGAAATCCAAGAGCGACTCGCTGGTGCGCGACACCACTGCCTGGGGACTGGCTTCGCTGTACGAGGCACACACGGTCCTGGACCCGCGCGAGACGCGCGGCTGGCTGGCCGCGATGCTCGACGTCCATCGCTCGAAGCTCACCCGTGGTGTCGGCCAGCACCGCCTCGCCAACTGGCCGACCAGCTACTGAGGACTGCTGCAATGATCATCGATTGCGACACCCACATCCTGCCTCGCGACAGCTACGCGCGTATCGACGGGCCGCTGGCAGCGCTGGCGCCGCGGTTCACGGTGGACGCGGACGGCTTCATCAATGGCACCGAGTTCCCGGGTGCGCCCCGGCCGGTCCCGGGCGCGACGCCGCTGCCCTCGCCGGGCTCGGGCTGCCGCTATCCCGGCATGTACCCCGGGCCGGAGCGGGCGAAGTTCTTCGCCGAGCAGGGCATCGACCGCGAGCTGGTGCTGCCGCAGTTCTCGGCGATGCTGTTCTCCTACCTCGTCGACGCACCGCTCGCGACTGCGATGGCGCATTCGTACAACCTGTCCATCCTCGATGCGATGAAGGCGGAACCGGATCGGATCATCGGTGCCGCGCTGGTCGCGCTGCAGGACGTGGACGGGGCGATCGCCGAGATCGAGTGGGCGCATGCGAACGGCTTCAAGGCGATCGCGATCGACAAGGTGTACCCGGTGGCCGCGCATCCGTTCTCCGAAACGCTGGGCAGCCACCGGGAACTGTGGCCGTTCTTCGCGCGCGCGGCGCAGCTGAAGATGCCGCTGATGATGCATTCGATCCAGCATGGCCACCGGCTCAGCAACCTGATGTTCTTCCAGTCCGACGGGCTGGAGCTGTTCGCGCCGACCGAAGGCCACCTGAGCCTGGTTTCGCTCGTCACCAGCGGGCTGCTCGACGACATCCCGGACCTCAGGTTCGTCTACACCGAAGCCGGCACTGCCTTCATCCGGCCGCTGGTGGAGAAGCTGGATGCGGCACTCGAGAAGGCGCCGGTGAACTACGACGACGAGGATGCCTCTGCACGCTTCCACCGGCGCATCGCCCCTGGCACCGAGCGCTCGTCGGCCGGCAAGCGGCTGACCGCGGCCGATGTGTACGAGGTGAAGAACCGCAAGCCGGCCAGCCATTACTTCCGCACGAACCTGTTCTTCACGATCGAGACCGAGGAGCCCGGGTTCGCCGAGGCCGTTGAATTCCTCGGTGCTTCACAGTTCCTGTTCGCGACCGACTATCCGCATGACGATCCGGGTGGCCGCATGAAGATGAAGGACGTGCAACTGTTGCGCGACCTGCCGGGCATGCCCGAGGCGTCGAAGGACATGATCCGCAGCGGCAACGCGATCGCGCTGCTCGGGCTCGACAGCTGAGCGTTCCGCGATGAGCCGGATCATCCAGCGCAGCGGCCGCAGCAAGATGCCGGTTGCAGTCGGTGGCGAGGGCTGCTGGGTGGTCGACAGCGAAGGGCGGCGCTACCTGGACGCCTCCGGCGGCGCCGCGGTGTCCTGCCTCGGCCATGGCCATCCGGAGGTGGTGGAGGCCATCCGCGAGCAGGCCGGGCGCCTCGCCTATGCGCACACCAGCTTCTTCAGCAGCGAGCCGGCCGAGGCATTGGCCGATCACCTGGTCGAGCATGCGCCGGCCGGCATCGAGCATGTGTACTTCGTGTCCGGCGGTTCGGAAGCGGTCGAGGCCGCGATGAAGCTGGCGCGCCAGTACTTCGTCGAGATCGGCCAGACGCAGCGAAGGCACTTCATTGCGCGCCGGCAGAGTTACCACGGCAACACCCTCGGCGCGATGTCGGTCGGACAGCGCGAGTCGGCGCGCCGGCTGTTCGAGCCGATCCTGCTGCCGGTCACGCATGTGTCGCCGTGCTTCCCGTACCGGTACCGGCCCGCCGGTGAATCCGACGAAGCCTACGCACAGCGGCTCGCGGACGAACTCGAGCAGGCGATCCTGCGCCTGGGTGCCGACAGCGTGATCGGCTTTCTCGCCGAGACCGTCGGCGGTGCCACGGCGGGTACCGTGCCGCCGGTGCCCGGCTACTTCGAGAAGGTGCGCGCGGTCTGCGATCGGTACGGCGTGCTGCTGATGCTCGACGAGGTGATGTGCGGGATGGGCCGCACCGGCACGCTGCATGCCTGCGAGCAGGAAGGCGTGGTGCCCGACATCATGGTCGTGGCCAAGGGACTGGGTGCCGGCTACCAGCCGATCGGCGCCGCGTTGGCCAGCGATAGGGTCTACCGGCCGATCCTCGAAGGTACTGGCTCCTTCTCGCACGGGCATACCTACATCGGCCATCCGGTCGCCTGCGCGGCGGCGCTGGCGGTGCAGACTATCGTGCAGCGCGACGGGCTGCTGCCGCGGGTGCGCGCGCATGGCGAGAAGCTGCAGGCCGCGCTGCTCGACCAGTTCCGCGAGCATGCGCATGTCGGTGACGTGCGCGGCCGTGGCCTGTTCTGGTCGATCGAACTGGTGGCCGACCGGGTGGACGACGCGCCGTTCGACCCGCCACGGCGCATGCATGCCCGGGTGAAGGCCGAGGCGATGCGGCAGGGGCTTTGCGTGTATTCGATGGGCGGCACGATCGATGGCGAACGCGGCGACCATGTGCTGCTGGCGCCGCCGTTCATCATCGGCGACGACGAGGTGGTCGAGATCGCGCGCCGGCTGCGGGTGGCAGTGGACGCGGCGGTCCGGACCGCCTGACGCTGGTCGACTGACGCTGGTCCCCGGACGCTGGTCCCCGGACGCAGGCCGCCGCGCCTTCGCTTCAGCCGATCGCTGCCGCCACTGCATCGCCCATGTCGCGGGTGCTGCCGCTGCCGCCGAGGTCCCCGGTCAGTGCCCGGGCGTCGGCGATCACCGCGTCCATCGCCGCGTCGATCGCTGCCGCAGCCGCCACCGCTTCCGGCAGCCCGCGCTGGTGTCCCAGCCATTCGAACAGCATCTTTCCCGACATGATCATCGCGTAGGGGTTCGCGATGTTCTGGCCGGCGATGTCCGGCGCGGAGCCATGGGTGGCCTGCGCCATCGCCTGGTGCGCACCGATGCACAGTCCGGGGGCGAGGCCGAGGCCACCGACCAGGCCGGCGCCCTCGTCGGTCAGGATGTCGCCGAACTGGTTGGTGGTGACGACCACGTCGTAGGGCTGCGGCTTCATCACCAGCTTCATCGCGAAGCCGTCGACCAGCACTTCGTCGAACGACACGTCGGGATACTCCTGCGCGACCTTGCGGCATTCCTCCGCGAACATGCCGCAGGCCAGCCTGAAGATCGGCTCCTTGTGCACGGCAGTGACGCGCTTGCGCGTGCGCGTACGTGCGATCTCGAAGGCGGCGCGTGCGACCCGGTTCGAACCCTTCCGGGTGATGACCCGATGGCCGATGGTGATGTCGTCGTTCGGGCGGAACTCGCCGGTGCCGGCGAAGGTGACGCTGCCCGACTGCATGCCTTCGGTGACTTCGCGCAGGAACACGATGTCCACGTTCTTGTGGATGGATTCGATGTTCGGGTACGACTTCACCGGCTTGACGTTCGCGAACAGTTCGAAGATCTTGCGCAGCGGCGGGTTGATCCAGGTCGCGTCGCCGCGCGGGTAGGCGTTGTGGCCGATCGGACCCTGAAGCCAGCCGTCCACGGTCTTCAGTGAATCGACCGTGAACTGCGGCATGGAATGTCCATGGGATGCATGCCCGGCCCGGCCGATGGGCAGCGGGAGCCACTCCACCGCCAGGCCTGCCTTGGCGGCGGCGGCCTTCATGACCTTGACGGCTTCCGGCACTACCTCGAGGCCGATGTCGTCGCCTTCGAGGATCGCGATCCTGAGTTGCATGATTCCTCCGGTTTGGGTGCGCGCGGGCGCTGCTGAAAGTGGTCCCGATGCTACTATCGAACGACAAGAGCAGCGTCCTCCGTCTGCGACGGCAGGGCGCAGGACATCCGGCATGGCCGGAGCAACCCCCGACCCGCTGGAGGAGCCGAACCATGAACACGCTATGCAGGTTGACCTGCCCGATGCCCGCCCGGAATGCGGCGGCCCGGGGCCCTGGCGCGCCTGTCGCAGCCGCCCTCATGCTTGGCTGCTGGGCTTTCACCGGCCTCCTGCCGGGCGCAGCGCTGGCGCAGGCATGGCCGGCGAAGCCGGTTCGGCTGGTCGTGCCGTTCGCGCCCGGGGGCAATACCGACATCATCGCGCGGGTGATCGCTCCGCGCATGGCCGAGTCCCTTGGCCAGCAGGTGCTGATCGACAATCGCGGTGGCGCAGGCGGGGTGATCGGCAGCGATGTCGTTGCACGGGCCGCGCCCGATGGCTACACGCTGCTGATGGTGTCGGCTTCGCATGTGATCAACCCGGCCATGGTGAAGAAGCTGCCGTTCGACGCGGTCAAGGACTTCCAGCCGATCTCGCTGGTGGCTGACGTGCCCACGGCGCTGATCGTCCATCCGTCGCTGCCGGTGCGCAACGTGAAGGAACTGATCGCGCTCGGACGCAAGCGGCCCGACCAGGTGAACTACTCGACGGCAGGGCGGGGCACCGTCGGACACCTGTCTGGCGAACTGCTGAATTCAGCGGCCAAGGTCCGGTTCGTCCATATTCCCTACAAGGGCGCGGGTCCGGCGCTGATGGATCTGATAGCGGGGCAGGTCGAGTTCCAGTTCGCCAGCCTGCCTGCCGTCATCCAGTTCGTGCGCTCCGGCAAGGTGCGCCTGATCGCGCAGGCCGGCGTCAAGCGTTCGTCCGCTGCCCTCGATGTGCCGACGATGGAAGAGTCGGGCCTGCCGGGCTTCGTGGTGTCCAGCGGCTTCGGTATCCTCGGGCCTGCAGGGACGCCGCGCCCGATCGTCGATCGGGTGCATGCTTCGATCCGCGCCGCGCTCGGCTCGGCCGACGTCAAGAAAGTCTTCGCCGACCAGGGTGCCGATCCTGTCGGCAGCACGCCCGAGGAATACGAGGCGTTCAACCGCAGCGAGATCGCGCGCTGGCAGAAGGTCGCACGCGAAGCGAACATCGCGCCCGAGTAATCCCGACATCCCACGGAGTAGAGCATGAGCGCCGCAGTCAAGCCGATCGACCCCAAGCAGGCCCAGGACCCCGCACAGGTCGCCGATGCCACCCGCCTGGCCGCGCAGCATGCGCTCGCCCAGAGCTTCTCGACGCTGCAGGAAATCGTCGCCGCCGCCCGCCGCAACCTGTCGCAGGGCACCTGGGACATGCTTTCGGGCGGCTCGGATTCCGAAGCCACCCTGCGCCGCAACCGGATGGCGCTGGACAGCCTCGCGCTGCGTCAGCGCGTACTGGTCGACGTACGCAACATCGACACCACCACTTCGCTGCTGGGCAAGCCGATGCCGGTGCCGATGTTCATCGCCCCGATCGGCAACTACCTGCAATACGCCGACCCGCGCGGCGCGGCTGCGGTCGCCGTCGCCGCGGTGAAGAAGAACGTACCCTGCTTCGTCAGCACTGCTGCCCGTCCCGGCCTGGACATCATCGCGAAGGAAGCGGGCAAGCCGCTGATCTTCCAGCTCTACGTGCGCGGCGACAAGGTGTGGGTGGGCGACATCCTCGACCGTGCGAAGTCGCTCGGCTACGACGCCCTTTGCGTGACCGTCGACCGTGCCTACTACAGCCGTCGTGAACGCGACCTGATCAACCACCAGCTGGTGCGCGAGGGTGGCGGCGATGCCTCGCACCAGGCGAGCCTCACCTGGGACTACGTGCTCTGGATGAAGGAGCGCATGGGCGTGCCGCTGATCCTCAAGGGCATCGCCACTGGCGAGGATGCAAAGCTCGCGGTCGAGCATGGCGTCGATGTGGTGTACGTGTCGAACCATGGCGGCCGCCAGCTCGACCATGCACAGGCGAGCATCGAGGTGCTGCCGGAGGTGGCCGAAGCGGTCGACGGCCGCGCCGAGGTGCTGATGGATGGCGGCATCCTGCGCGGCACCGACATCGTGAAGGCCGTCGCGCTCGGCGCGAAGGCGGTCGGCATCGGCAAGCTGCATGGCTGGGCGCTGGCTGCAGCCGGCGAGCCGGGCGTGATCCGCATGCTCGAACTGCTGGAGCTCGAAGTGCGCACTGCGATGGGCCTGATGGGCGTCACCTCGCTCGCGCAGCTCACCCCGAAGTCGGTGCGCGCCGTGCCGCCGGTGTCCACCGGCAGCGTGACCAGCGCCTATCCGATGTACGAGGCCGCGCTTCGCCACGGCGAAACCCGCCCCTGATCGCACACCCGCTCCGTGCCAAAACCCGGGTCAGACACGCTTTTCGCCAAAACCCGGGTCAGACACGGTTTTTGGCGCGCTGGCCGTGTGGCGGCGGGTCCGGGCGCTCCCACATGAAATCCGTGTCTGACCCGGATTTTGGCCCGGATTTGGGCGCGGGTTCTTGAAATTCGTGTCTGACCCTGTTTCCTTGATCGTGCCGTTTCCGGTGGATGGGGTGACGGACTTCACCGCACGCGTGCTGGCGCGCCATCTGGAGCGTCGCTGGTCGGTGCCGGTGAGGGTGCGCAATGTGGCCGGCAGTGGTGGCACGACCGGCACGCTGGAACTGCTGGGCGCGGCGCCCGACGGCCGGACGATGATGCTGAGCGCGACCGGGCAGGCGACCCAGAACCCGGCGATCGACAGCACCTTGCCCTACCGCTGGGACGATCCGCTGCCGGTCGTGCGGGTCAGCGCGAGCGCGCTCGCCTTCGTGGTACGCGGCGATTCGCGCTGGACGGCACTCCCGGAAATGCTGGCCAAGGTGCGGGCCGCGCCATCCAGCCACCGGATCGGCACCTCGGGCACCGGCGGCGCATCGATCCTCGCGCTCGCGCGCTTGCTCGACTCCGCTGGCATCGCGCTGTCGGACCTCGGCCGGGTGACTTTCCATGGCGGCGCGGCCATCCTGCAGGCAGTGATCGACGGACGCACCGACTTTGCCGCCCAGTACGTCGGCGAGATGGGAGACCTGCTGCGTTCGGGAACGCTGCGTGCGCTCGCGGTCAGCGGCGATCGGCGCACGGCCGCCTGGCCGGACGTGCCCACGGCGCTCGAGTGCGGCTTCCACGGCTTCGACCTGCTCGGCTGGACCGGCATCGTCGGCCCGCCCGGGCTCGACGCTGGCATCATCGAGCAGTGGGTCGCCACCGTCCACGACCTCGCGCAGGACCCGGCATTCGTCGGCGAGATCGAGGCGATGGGTTCCACCGTCGCCTGGCTGGACGCCGCCGGGTTCCATGAAGCGTTGAAGCATGAGCATGAAGTCGCGCTTGCCACGGCCACGCGCCTCGGCCTGCGCCGTTGAACCGACGAGGCCGCGGCAATGGACCGCGGCTGATGCATCCCGAGGAGAGAGCAGGATGAAACCGATCGCCACCGTGGTTCCCGCGGCCCTGGGTACGCTGGGCTGCGTACTCGCGTGGACGTGCGGCCAGCCGGCTGCATTCGCCCAGGCCTTTCCGTCGAAGCCACTGCGCGTGGTCATCCCGTGGCCGCCGGGCGGTGCCAACGATATCGCCGGGCGCACCGTGATGCAGCGCGTGGCCGATGCGATCGGCCAGGCGGTGGTGATCGACAACCGCGGTGGCGCTGGCGGCACGATCGGCACCGACAACGTCGCCAAGTCGCCGGCCGATGGCTATACCCTGCTCGTGCAGTCGGTGACCCATGTCGCCAACGCCCACCTGTACCAGAAGCTGCCCTACGACACGCTGCGCGACTTCGCGCCGGTCGCGCTGCTCACCGCGCAGACCGCGGTGCTGGTGGTGCATCCGTCGCTGCCGGTCAAGTCGGTGAAGGAGTTCGTTGCGCTGGCCCGCGCCCGTCCCGACCAGCTGATGTACTCCACGGCCGGCAACGGCAGCATCCCGCACCTGTCCATGGCACTGTTCGGTTCGATGACCGGCACGAAGCTGGTGCATGTGCCGTACAAGGGCGGCGGCCCGCAGGTGGTAGGCCTGCTCGGCGGTGAGGCGCAGGCCTCGCTGGCGACGATCGCCTCGGTGATTGCGCATATCAAGACCGGTCGCCTGCGCCCGCTCGGTGTCGCCTCCGCTCGCCGCTCGCCGACACTGCCCGACGTGCCGACCATCGCCGAGTCGGGCGTGCCCGGTTACGAGCTGAGCCCGTGGATCGGATTGATGGCACCGGCGGCGACGCCGCGGCCGGTGATCGACCGCCTCAACGCCGAGGTGAACCGTGCCCTCAAGCTGCCGGACGTGGCCTCGACGCTGTCCGCGCAGGCGCTCGACCCGTGGGGTGGCACGCCGGAGGAGTTCGGAGCCCGGCTGAAGGCCGACTTCGCGCAGTACGGCAAGCTGATCGCGATGACCGGCGCGCGGGTGGAGTGACCCGCTCCCGCACGGCGCCGGTCCGTTTCAGGAGCGGCAGTGTGAAGAGGGCGACTGCAAAGAAGGCGGGCACGCATCCGCCTTTGTGGTAATTATCGAGGGTCACCACTCAGCGCGCGACCGCGTGTCGCCCCGGAACGCATGGCCGACCTCCTCGTCTGCATCTCCTTCGACTTCGACGCCATGTCGGGGTTCATCTCGCGCGGCATGACTTCGCCTTCGCCGATCTCGCGCGGCGAGTTCGGGCCGGCAGCCGCACCGCGCATCCTCGAGATGCTGCGCCAGCACAAGGTGCGCAGCACCTGGTGCATCCCCGGACATACGCTCGAGACCTACCCGTCGCAGTGCAAGGCAGTGTTCGACGACGGCCACGAGATCGCGCACCACGGCTGGACCCACGTGCCGCCGGCGCAGCTCACCCGCGAGCAGGAAGACGCCGGCCTGGCGCGCGCCAACGAATCGATCAAGCGCCTGACCGGGCAGTACGCGCGCGGCTACCGCTCGCCGTCCTGGGATCTCTCCCCGCACTCGGTGGAGCTGCTGCTCGCGCACGGCTTCCGCTACGACAGCTCGATGATGGGCGACGACTACACGCCCTACCGCGTGCGTCAGGGCGACATCATCGAGCTCGAGCAGCCAGCGGTGTTCGGCAAGCCGACCCGGCTGATCGAGCTGCCGATCTCCTGGTCGCTCGACGACTACCCGGTGTTCGAGTTCATCCGCACGCCGCAGACCCTGCTCCCCGGCAACTCGAACGCGAACCTGGTGGTCGACAACTGGATCGCCGACTTCACCTGGATGCAGCGCTCGATCACCGACTGGGGCGTGCTGACCTACACCTTCCATCCGTTCGTGATCGGGCGCGGCCATCGCATGCTGGCGCTCGAGAAGCTGCTGGTCGCGCTCGCCGCCGGCGGCGCGCGCTTCGTGACGATGGAAGAGGCGGCCGGCGAGTACGACCGCCGCGCACCGTTCGCCCCGGGCTGACCTGGGCGCCGCTTGTCCCGCCAGCGTGCCGTGCTCGTTTCCGCGCCCGGCCTGAGATTCAACCTCCCAAGGAGTCGACGATGGAAAACACCCTTCCGACGCGGCATGTGACCGGCGCACGGATCATCGCCTGGCTGGCCGCTGCCGCAGCCCTGGCCCCGGTAGCCACCACGGTACAGGCGCAGAAGTTTCCCGACCGGCCGCTGCGCATCATCACCGGCTTCCTGCCTGGTGGCGTGTCCGACGCCATCGCGCGCGTGCTCGGGGAGCAGCTGGGCACCGCCCTCGGCGAACGGGTGGTCATCGACGGCCGTCCGGGCGCTGGCGGCATGGTGAGCATGGAGATCGCCGCCAAGGCCACGCCCGACGGGCACACGATCTACCTCGCGCAGCCGGTGGTCTCGATCGCAGCCGCGATCGACAAGTACCCCTGGGACCCGATCAAGGCGTTCACGCCGATCGGCCAGATCGGCGTGTCGATGACCCTGCTCGGCGCCAACCCCACCTTCCCGGCGAACAACCCGAAGGAATTCATCGCCTACGCACGCGCCAACCCGGGCAAGATCAACTATGGCTCCTCCGGTTTCGGCGGGCCGAACCACATCGCCGCCGAACTGATGCAGGTGATGGCCAAGTTCCAGATGAACCATGTGCCGTACAAGGGCGCGGGCGCGACCGTGCCAGCGGTGATCAGCGGCGAGGTCCCGGTGGGCGTGATGCCGCTGCTCGCCGGCCTGCCGCACCTGAAGGCCGGACGCATCAAGGCGATCGGCGTGACCGGCGCCAAGCGCACGACCGCGGCGCCCGACATCCCGGCCTTCAATGAGGTCGTGCCGGGCTTCCAGTACCAGTCCTGGTTCGGCTTCGTGCTGCCGGCCGGCGCCGCGCGGCCGGTGGTGATGCGCCTGAACACCGAACTCAACAAGATACTGGCCAACCCCGAGACGCGCGAGAGGCTGTCCAGCCAGGGTGTCGATCCGGAAGGCAGCACGCCCGAGCAGCTGGGCAAGGTGATGGCCGACGACGTGGTCGCGCTGCGCAAGCTGATCAAGGCTACCGGCCTGCAGCTGAACTGAGTCCCCGCCGGTCGGCCCGGATCTTCCGACAGGCCGTACTTGTCCCCGGATCCCGGCCTTCTGGCCGACGGGTGTTTGGGCTAACATGTCAGGTCCGGCAAGCGCGTTGCCCCTGGAGTTACAGATGAACGATCCGCACCTGAACCTCGACAATTTCTGGATGCCCTTCACCGCGAACCGCCAGTTCAAGGCGAAGCCGCGCCTGCTGGTGTCCGCGAAGGACATGCACTACACCGCGGACGACGGCCGAAAGGTAGTCGATGGCTGTGCCGGCCTGTGGTGCGTCAACGCTGGCCACAACCGCGAAGAGATCATCTCCGCGATCAAGGCGCAGCTCGACACGCTCGACTTCGCGCCGACCTTCCAGATGGGTCATCCCATGGCGTTCAAGGCGGCCGAGAAGGTGGCCGAGCTGGCGCCGGCGGGCATGAGCAAGGTGTTCTTCGCCAACTCCGGCTCCGAGTCGGTCGACAGTGCCCTGAAGATCGCGCTCGCCTACCACCGCGCGCGCGGCGAGGGCACCCGCACCAAGTTCATCGGCCGCGAGCGCGGCTACCACGGCGTGGGCTTCGGCGGCATCTCGGTCGGCGGCATCCCGCTCAACCGCAAGGTGTTCGGCGGCCAGTTGCTGCCGGGCGTCGACCACCTGCCGCACACACACAACCTGCGCGAGGCCGCGTTCTCGCGCGGCCAGCCGAAATGGGGTTCGCACCTGGCCGAAGACCTCGAGCGCCTGGTGGCGCTGCACGATCCGTCGAACATCGCCGCGGTGATCGTCGAGCCGGTCGCAGGGTCCACCGGCGTGCTGCCGCCGCCGGTCGGCTACCTCGAGACGCTGCGCGCGATCTGTGACAAGCACGGCATCCTGCTGATCTTCGACGAGGTCATCTCCGGCTTCGGACGCCTGGGCACGCCGTTCGCGGCGCAGTACTTCAACGTGACGCCCGACCTCATCTGCTGCGCGAAGGGCATCACCAACGCGACCATCCCGATGGGCGCGGTCATCGCGAAAGACTTCATCTTCGACGCGATGATGAACGGCCCGGAAGGCCTGATCGAACTGTTCCACGGCTACACCTACTCCGGCCATCCGGTGGCTGCCGCCGCCGCCATCGCGACGCTCGATCTGTACCGTCAGACCGGCCTGTTCGAAGCCTCGCGCCCGATGCATTCGGCCATCGCCGACGCCGCACACGGCATGCGCGAACTCCCGAACGTGATCGACGTGCGCAACATCGGCCTGATCGCGGCGATCGAACTGAAGTCGCGCGAGGGCAAGCCGGGCGCGCGCGCCTACGAAGCGATGGTCAAGTGCTTCGAGCGCGGCGTGCTGGTGCGAACCACCGGCGACACCATCGCGCTGTCGCCGCCGCTGATCGTCGAACAGTCGCACCTGGACGAGATCTTCGACACCCTCGGCGACGTGCTGCGCTCGATCGACTGAGCCTCCGCGACCGCCTTCAACCTCGCTGCAGGAGTGCCCATGGCCCAGAAGCGTGAACGTAAACTGGCCGTGGGCGCGATCAGCGCCCGGCCGACCCTCACCGGCAACCACCATGCGGTGGCGACCGGCCACTACCTGGCCTCGCTCGCCGCGATGCGGGTCCTCGACCGCGGCGGCAATGCCATCGATGCCGGCGTCACCGCGTCGATGGCACTGGCCATCCTCCAGTGCGACATGGTGTCCTTCGCCGGCGTGGCGCCGACGCTGATCTACCTGAAGGAGGAAGACCGGGTGGTCAGCCTGGCCGGCCTCGGCTACTGGCCGGCGGCGACCGACGTGTCGCGGCTGATCGCCGAGGGCAACGGCAAGCACGTGCCCGAGGGGTTGCTGCGCACCGTGATACCGGCCGCGCCCGGGACCCACATCGAGGCGCTGCGCCGCTGGGGCACGATCTCGTTCGAGGAGGCCGCGACCCCGGCGATGGAACTCGCGCGCGACGGCTTCGCGGTGTTCCCGCTGCTGGCGAGCAACCTCGAATACGTCTACGAGCAGAACGCACGCTGGCCGGACAACCACAAGGTGTTCAACGCACCGGGCGACCGGGCGCTGCGCCACAACGAGGTGATCTTCCAGAAGGACCTCGCGAAGTCCATCGGCGGCATGATCGAGGCCGAGCGCCATGCGCGCGGCGACCGCGACCTCAAGCTGCGCGCCGCGCGCGACTTCTTCTACGACGGCCCGATCGCCGACGCGATCGAGAAGTACCACATCGAGAACGGCGGCTTCATGCGCCGCTCCGACCTCGCCGCCTGGGAAGTGCCGGTCGAGGACAGCCTGAAGGTCAACTACCGCGGCTACCAGGTGCACAGCTGCGATGCCTGGTGCCAGGGCATCGTGCTGCTCGAGTCGCTGAAGATCCTCGAGGGCTACGACCTGCGCGGCATCGGCCACAACTCGCCCGACTACGTGCATACCGTGGCCGGCGCGTTGAACCTCGCCTTCGCCGACCGCGAGGCCTACGTGAGCGATCCGAAGTTCGTGCCGGTGCCCTCGGCGACGATGCTGTCGGATGCCTACGCAGCCCTGCAGCGTGCGCGCATCGATCCGGCGCAGGCCTTCCCGAAGATGCCCGACCCGGGCCCGGTGGGCGAGGTCAAGCGCACGGGCTCGCACGAGCCGAAGTACTCGATCACGCGCAGCCGCACGCAGATGTCGATGGACACCATCTACGGCTGCACCGTGGACCGCCATGGCAACGCCTATTCGGCCACGCTGTCCGACCCGCAGTACGACACGCCGATCATCCCCGGCACTGGCCTGGCGATCTCCGGCCGCGGCTGCCAGTCGCGCCTCGAGCCCGGCCATGCGGCAGAGGTGAAGCCGGGCAAGCGCCCGCGCCTGACGCCCAATCCGTCGCTTGCGTTCCGAGACGGCAAGCTGTTCATGGCCTTCGGCACGCCGGGCGGCGACGTGCAGTCGCAGGGCATGTTGCAGGTGTTCCTGAACGTCGTCGAGTTCGGCATGACCATGCAGCAGGCGGTCGAGGTGCCCCGTTTCGCGAGCTACAACTTCCCGAATTCGTTCGCCCCGCACGAATACCGGCCCGGCCGGCTCGGCCTCGAGACCGACCTCTCGCCCGAGGTGTTCGACGCGATGCGAACCCGCGGCCATGACGTCGAGACCTGGCCGAAGTGGTCGGCGGTGACTGCGGCGGTGTGCGCGATCATGCGCCACGAGAGCGGGCAGCTGCATGCCGGGGCCGACCCGCGGCGGGAAGGTTATGCGCTCGCCTGGTAGCCAGCGTACGGTGCGCCGGCGACCCAACCCAACACATCAGGCAGGAGGCATCACGGTGGCAAGCACTGGTCAGGCAAGCGGACATCAGGCTGGACTTCAATCGAGGGGCGTGGCCGCTGACCGGCCACCGCTGATGGCGGCAGCAGCGCTGCTCGGCGGGCTGCTGCCTGCGGCCCTGCTGATCGTATCGGCGGCGCCGGTGGCAGCGCAGGGCGCGCCTGCAGCGTCGACCAGCATGGCGCAGGGCGCCGCGCCTGCCGCGTTCCCTGTGCGCCCTGTGCGCATGATCAATCCCTTCTCCGGCGGCG
This sequence comes from Betaproteobacteria bacterium, assembly GCA_947458265.1. Lineage (GTDB taxonomy): Bacteria > Pseudomonadota > Gammaproteobacteria > Burkholderiales > CAIKXV01 > CAIKXV01. The sequence goes on along the minus strand of CANGYF010000006.1, from coordinate 72,760 downwards.
GCGGCATCGAGCTCACCGCGCGCCAGATGGGCCAGCACCTGTCCGAGCGCTGGGGCCAACCGGTGATCGTCGACAACCGGCCCGGCGCGGCCACCATCGTCGCCACCGAGATCGCGTCCAAGGCGGCCCCCGACGGTCATACCCTGCTGCTGATCACCACCACCTTCGCGATCAACCCCAGCCTGTATGGCAAGCTGCCCTACGACCCGGTGCGCGACTTCACGCCGCTGATCCAGCTCACCGCCCAGCCGAACATCGTGGTGGTGAGCACCGCCTCGCCGATCTACACCGTGAAGGACCTGCTGGTCGCTGCGCGTGCGAAGCCGGGCGAACTCACCTTCGCCTCACCCGGTGCGGGCTCCGCGCCGCACCTGTCGGCCGAGCAGCTCAAGACCATGGCGAAGATCGACATGATCCACGTGCCGTACAAGGGCATCCCGCCAGCGATCACCGACCTGTTGGGTGGACGGATCACCATGCTGTTCACCACCGCACTGTCCGCCGCGCCGCAGATGAAGGCCGGCAAGATCCGCGCGATCGCGGTCACCAGCGCGAAGCGCAACCGGATGCTGCCGGACGTACCTACCATGTCAGAGACGCTGCCCGGCTACGACCTGAACGCGCTGCAGGGCATCGTGGTGCGTGCGGGTACGCCGAAGGCGATCGTCGAGCGCCTGGGCCGCGACCTGCGCGAGGTGGTGGCGATGCCGGACGTGCGTGCCCGGCTCGAGGCGGAGGGTGCCGACGTGATCGGCAGCACGCCGGAGCAGTTCGCCGCTGCGCTCAGGCGCGAGATGACCACCTGGTCGCAGATCGTCAAGGCCTCAGGCGCGAAGCCGGAGTAGGGCGTCCGATGGGGCAGCACGGTGACCAAGGAGCCTGGTGGCCGTGTCTGACAGCTCGGTTGCAGTCCCGCGATGGCATTGATCCTTGCGGCCTGATGGCCTGCTCGCCGGAAGATGTGTCGCGCACGATGCCGCACTGCGGGATAATCGAGCCCCGTTCAAACCTGCGGAGTCAACGACATGCCCCTCGCACAGATCTACATGGCCCCCGGCCGTACCGATGAACAGAAGGCGCAGCTGATCGAGCGCGTCACCCAGGCGTTCACCGAAACCGTCGGCGTGCCCGCCGACTCGGTCTGGATCACCATCCAGGAAGTGCCGCGCACCCAGTGGGGCGTGGCTGGCCAGACCCTCGCCGCGAAGAAGTAACGCCATGAACCTGGATCGAGTCGGTTACGGAACGAAGCTGCCGGAAGAGTTCAACGTGATCATCGAGATTCCGATGTACGCGGATCCGGTGAAGTACGAAGTGGACAAGGAGACCGGGGCGATGTTCGTCGACCGCTTCATGTCGACCTCGATGCGCTACCCCTGCAACTACGGATACATCCCGCATACGCTGTGCGGCGACGGCGATCCGGTCGATGTGCTGGTGCTCAGCCCCTATCCGCTGATCAGCGGCGTGGTCGTACGCTGCAGGCCCGTCGGCATGCTCAAGATGACCGACGAGGCGGGCGAGGACACCAAGCTGCTCGCGGTGCCGATCGACAAGGTCTGCACGCTGTACTCGACGGTGAAGGCACCCGCCGACGTGCCGCCGCTGCTGCTGGCCCAGGTCGGCCACTTCTTCGAGCACTACAAGGACCTCGAGCCGGGCAAATGGGTGCGTATCGATGGCTGGGAGGGCCCGGAGGCGGCCAAGGCCGAGATCATCAACGGCGTGAAGCAATTCAACGAAGCCAAGAGCAAGCCGGCGTTCTGAAGCGCATGTGGCAGTGCAGCAAAAACCGTGTCCGAAACGGTTTCGGCACGGTTTCCCTCCTTGTGGGAAGCCCTGTATCTGGGCAATGTGCGTTGCAGCATCGCCGAATCGGCACAGGTTCGGTGCGTGACCACGCATGGAAACAGATTGTTTTCGCAGAAAGCCAGGAGTAGGATTCATTTCGCTCCGGGGTCACTGCTGGCGACATCAGGAATACGGCGCCGCAAACGCGCCACGCAACGGCAGGGCACCCGAAGGCAAGGTCAGCAGGAGGAGGTCGTTGGAGAGAAGAAGGTGCACGCAGTTGCGCCGAATAGGTGACCCGCAGCGCGCCCAGTTGTCCCGGCATCCAGAACAAATCAAGGACGGCGAGCGACGCAGCGAATGAAGCGATGCAGAAACCCGGGGGGGCCCAAAAGGCCCCCCCGTCGTTTTTGGGCCCGCCCGGCGCGTCGCGATCGACTAAACTTCGTGCTTCACGAAGATCAACTGGGGGAGTGGAAACGATGGCGATCAGCGGCAACCTGGGTGGAGGCTCGTCACCGAGCCGTGAGATGTCTTACAACATGAAGCTCATCGGCGCGCATGAGCTCAACGGCAACGGCAACGTCGGCGAGGGCATCAGCATCCAGAAGACCCGCGACGGCCGACGCATCCTGTGGGTCGCGCACGAGTCCGCGCCGACCAACTTCACCGGTATCGACGTCACCGACCCGCGCACGCCGAAGGTGGTGATCCAGACCCAGCTGCCGCATTCACGTGTGCGGTCCAACTCGCTCGACGTCGTCGGCGACGTGATGTGCGTGGCCTACCAGACACGCGACCTCGGCGCCAAGCCGGCCGGCTTCGAACTGTTCGACATCAGCAAGCCGGAAGAGCCGAAGTCGATCAGCTTCTTCGACTGCTCCGGCCCGCATTCGCGTGGCGTGCACATGGTGTGGTTCGTCGACGGCCAGACGGTGCATATCTCGTCGGGCGCGGAAGACTTCGAGCCGCACGACCCGCGCGACGACCAGATCTATCGCATCATCGACGTGAGCAACCTGTCCAAGCCGACCGAAGTGGGCCGCTGGTGGGCGCCGGGCACGAAGAAGGGCGACAAGGAGACCTGGCGTACCGATCCCGGCGGCAAGGAGCTCGGCCGCGTCGGTTACCGGGTGCACAACACCTGCGTCTGGCCGCAGCGCCCCGACCGGGCCTACCTGGGCTACATCGACTACGGCGCGGTGGTGCTCGACATCAGCGACCGTACCAATCCGAAGATGCTGTCGCGCTGGACGCACCGTCCGTCCTTCCACCACTCGCTGATGCCGCTGTTCAGCCGCGACCTGATGGTGATGAGCGATGAGAGCACCGTTGACGGCGCCACGGACTGGCCGATGCTGGTGTACATGCTCGACGTGAAGGACGAGCGCTACCCCACCTCGATCAGCACGCTGCCGATGCCTCCAGTCGAGACGTTCAGCAAGCGCGGTGGCCGTTTCGGCGCGCACAACCTGCACGACAACGTGCCGGTCGAGACCTCGCACTGCTCCGACGAGATCATCTACTGCGCGATGTTCAACGGTGGCGTGCGCATCTACGATACGAAGAACCCGTACCAGCCGCAGGAAATCGGGTACTACGTGCCGGCAGCCCCGGCACTGTCTCCGGCGGGTGCCGCGCAGATGAACGACATCTGGGTCGACGAGAACCGGCTGGTCTATACGGTCGACCGGCTCGCGGGTGGCATCTACATCCTCGAGACGTCGTTCTAGGAGCAGGGGCATGAACGCAGCAGCGAAGATTCCGGTGTCGGTGATCACCGGTTTCCTCGGCAGCGGAAAGACCACGCTGCTGGGCAAGCTGCTGCGGCATCCGGGGATGAACCGGGTCGCGGTGATCATCAACGAGTTCGGCGAGCAGTCGATCGACCACGACCTGGTGCAGACCTCGAGCGAGCAGATGATGGTGCTCGACAACGGCTGCCTGTGCTGCCGCGTGCGCGGCGACCTGCAGGAGACCCTGGTCGACCTGTGGATGAAGCGCCGCAACGGCGAGACCATCGACTTCAACCGGGTGGTGATCGAGACCACCGGCCTGGCCGATCCGGCACCGGTGATCCACACGATGATCACCGATACTTCGGTCTGCAATACCTACACGCTGGACGCGATCATCACCCTGGTCGACGGGGTCAACGGCAACGAACAGCTCGACACGCTGGAAGAGCCGGTGAAGCAGGCGGCTGTGGCCGACCGGCTGGTGATCACCAAGACCGATCTCGCCGACCCGGCAGAGGTCGAAGTGCTGGAAGCACGGCTGCGCGAACTCAATCCGCATGCGGCGATCATCCGCTGCGTGATGGGCGACCTCGATCCGTCGTTCCTGGTCGATGTCGGCGTGCGCCATCGCGAGGCGTCCGAGAGGGCGATCGAGAACTGGCTGGGCAGCGAATCGTTCGCGCCGGTCGAAGGGGCGGGTTCCGCCTCGGCCATCCCCGGCGGACGTCTGGTGGCGGGTGCGCTGGCGCGCAAGCTGCCCAAGGGGCAGCACACGGCCGGCGTCGATTCCTTCTGCCTGTACTACGACACGCCGTTCTCGTGGAAGACGTTCTCGGTCGCGATGGAGGTGCTGACCTCGCTGCGCGGACCCGACCTGCTGCGGGTGAAGGGCCTGCTCGACATCGAGGGCGAGCCCGGCCCGGTGGTGGTGCAGGGCGTGCAGCACCTGTTCCATCCCCCGGTCACGCTGGACGCCTGGCCGAGCGACGACCATCGCAGCCGGCTGGTGTTCATCACGCGCAACATCCCGCGCGCGATGATCGAGAACCTGGTCGGCGCGATCCTCGCGACGGCGGCCTCCGCGCCTGCCGTCTGGGCTGGAGACGAGGCGACCCAGGCGTCGTAAGCGGGGTCGTGCCAGGACGGACCGCCCGTCTTTCCTCGCGGCCGCCGCTCCGCGACTGAATCAAAGCAAAACCCGGGTCAGACACAGGCTTGAGTAAACCGGGTCTGACCCGGGTTTTTGGTCAGAAGCCGACGGCCTGGCCGTCGCAGCGGGGCTCGGAACCGGCGCAGTAGCCGTCGTCCAGCTTCTGGATGATCTGGGCGCGGCCGTAGTCGGTCGAGCCACGCTCGCTGACGGTGATCTGGTGGCCGCGCTTGCGCAGGTCCTCCACGACATCGGCCGGGAAGGAATGCTCAAGCCCGACCTTCAGGCCGTCGTCGACGCGCCAGCGCGGGCCGTCGGCCATTGCCTGGGGGTTCTGGCCGTAGTCGGCCACGCGCAGCACCATCTGCGAGTGGCCCTGGGCCTGCATCGAGCCGCCCATCACGCCGAAGCTGAATGCCGGCTTGCCGTCTTTCGTGATGAAGCCGGGGATGATCGTGTGGAATGGACGCTTGCGCGGGCCGACTTCGTTGGCATGGCCCTTGACCAGCTTGAAGCCCCAGCCGCGGTTCTGCAGGCTGATGCCGGTGCCCGGCACCACCACGCCCGAACCGAAGCCCTTGAAGTTCGACTGGATGAACGACACCATCATCCCCGACGAATCGGCCGCAGTCAGGTAGACCGTGCCGCCGCGCGGCAGGTCGCCGTGGCCCGGATCCTTCGCGCGGGTCATGTCGATCAGGCGGCTGCGCTCCTGCAGGTAGACCGAGTCGAGCATCTGCTCAGGCGTGACCCTCATCGCCGCCGGATCGGCCGCGTACTGGTACATGTCGGCGAAGGCGAGCTTCATCGCCTCGATCTGCATGTGCACATGGTCGGCCGAGTCGCAGGCGAACTGGCCGGGGTTCAGGTGGCCGAGGATGCCCAGCGAGATCAGCGCGCCGATGCCCTGGCCGCTGGGGGGGATCTCGTGCAGGCGGTAGCCCTTGTAGTCCATGTGGATCGGCTCGACCCAGTTCGCCTCGTGAGCGGCCAGGTCGGAGACATCCATCACGCCGCCGTTCTGCTTGATCCAGGCGGCGATCTTCTCGGCGAGTTCGCCGCGATAGTAGGCCTCGCCGCCGGTCTTGCCGATCAGTTCGAGCGTACGTGCCTGGTCGGGATAGCGGAACAGTTCGCCCGCCTTCGGCGCGCGGCCGTTCGGCATGAAGCCGTCCTTCCAGCCGGGATAGGTCTGCAGTTCATCGACCGACTGTGCCCACAGCTTGCCGATGGTCGGGGTGACGAGGTAGCCGTCGCGCGCATAGCGGATCGCCGGCTCGAGGATGTCGGCGAAGGGCAGCTTGCCCCATTTGTCATGCAGCATCTTCCAGGCCGAGACGCAGCCCGGTACGGTGATCGCATCGACGCCACGCTCCGGCATCTTGCCGTTGTATTTCTCGAAGTACTTCGGCGTCCAGGCGGCCGGCGAGCGGCCGGAGGCGTTCAGGCCGTGCAGCTTGCCGCCGTCCCAGACCAGTGCGAACGCATCCGAACCCAGCCCGTTGCTGCACGGCTCGACGACGGTGAGCGTTGCAGCGGTGGCGATGATCGCGTCGATCGCCGAGCCGCCACGCGCCAGCATCTGCAGGCCGGCCTGTGCGGCGAGCGGCTGTGAGGTGGACACGATGTTTCGCGCGAATACCGGGCTGCGCTGCGAGGCGTACGGGAGGTGGGGATCGATGTGGCCCATGGAAGGCTCCTGCTGGAAAGGGGCGGCGTGCATGCAGGGCAGGCCGCAAAGGAATGCGATGATACACCGGCGTCCCAGACCCTCTTCCCGTGCCGGCCGGGCTGGCACGGGAAGAGGACCGTCAGTTCGCAGCGCGTTGCTGGCGCTGTGCCACCGTGCCGCTCAGGGCGACGAGATCCTCGGTATAGGCCTGCAGACGGTCCATCGTCGTGCGCCGCTGTGCCGGGGTGAGCAGACGGTCGATGTCGGCGAGCATCTGCGTGCGCTGCTCGGCGGCGGCCTGTGCGCTGCGGGCGGTCTGCGGATCGCGGCCCCGTTCCCAGTTCGGTGCCCATTGCCGGAGCCACGCGGCCGTCTCGGCCCTGCTTCGGCCGGACTGCAGCGCCGACAGCAGTTCGCGCTGGCGCCGCTGGCGCTCGGCGAAACGCTGTTCGATGTTCAGCGGCTGTGCATTGGACAGTTCGACCACCCGCTCGACCTGCTCGCGACTGAGCTTGCCAGCGAAGCGCTCGATCTGTGTGACCAGCCGTTCCGCGCGCTTCTTCTGTTGCTCCGCCGGCGGCCGGCCGACGCCCCACGACCTGGCGAGCTTCTGGTTGGCCCGGGCGAAGGCCTTCTCCAGCCCCTTCACCTGCTCGGGCGTGAGCGACAGCATCACTTCGGCGGCATCGCCTGCGCCCTGCTCGACCAGCGCCTCCAGCCGGCCACGGCCGCGCGCGATCATCCAGTCGATGTCCTCGCGGGTCAGGCCGTCCTCGAACCGGTCGCGCGCCTCGCGCAGCAGCCGGGCGTACTCGGGCAACTGCTCGCGCCGGTGCCAGTCGTGCAGCGCGCGGAATTTCTGGCCGAACAGGTCACGCTGGTGCGGCTCGAACTCGACATAGTCGGATAGCGTCCAGCCGACCAGCATCTCGGCCTGGTTGTAGCCGATGCGCACGCCGGAACTGCAGCCGGTGGCCAGCAGCAGCGCCAGCACGGCGAGCAACCATGCTCCGGTGCGGTGGGTACCGGCGGCAATGCGCGTCGGCTGGCTCATGCCGTGGCGATCGCCTGTGCAACCCGGCGGGCGAAGGCCGCATCCGGTGCCGGCCGGCCGGCGGTGGTGGAAGCGGCATCGAGATTGTCGGCGAGGTGCGCCGGGTCGCCGGTGGCCGGGATCACGCAGGTGACTGCCGGGTGGGCGATCACGAACGCGAGCGCGAGTTGCGCCCAGCTGCGGTAGCCCGCCTTCGAGGCCCACGTCGGCAGGTCGCGGCCGCGCATCCGCCGCACCAGCTCGCCCTGGCCGAGCGGACGGTTCACCAGCACGGCAGTACCGGTGTCGGCCGCTGCGGGCAGCAGGCGCTGCTCGGCTTCGCGGTCGAGCGCGTGGTAGTTGAACTGCACGAAATCGATCGACCGGGTCCGCATCAGTTTCTCCAGCGCCGCGAACGCGCCGCCATGGTAGTGCGTGATGCCGATGTAGCGGATGCGTCCTTCGGCCTTCCAGGCTTCGAGCGTGTCCAGGTGGGTATCGACGTCGACCAGGTTGTGCACCTGCATCAGGTCGATGCGCGCTGCCCGCAGGCGCTGCATGGAGCGTTCCATCTGCGCGATGCCTTCGCGCGCCCCCTGCGTCCAGACCTTCGTTGCGACGAACATCCGGCCGGTGGCGTCGGCGCCGCCACCCTGGCGGCCAGCCGCGCGCAGCGCACCGACCACCGATTCGGCTTCACCATACATCGGCGATGAATCGACCACCCGGCCGCCGCGCCTGTCGAACAGCTCGATCACGTCCTCGAGTGCATCGAATGCGGACGATCGCTGCGATACATCGAACGCACCGAACGTGCCCAGGCCGAGCACGGGCAGGCGCTCGCCCGACGACGGAATGGCACGTTCGATCAGGGCACTGCCATCGTCGGACCCGGTGGTCGAGACCGGGCCTGCCGGTGGCTCAGGCTGATCGGGATGCGGCGCCTGTTCCGGCCCCTGGCCGAGAGGCTCGCCGCGCAGGCCGCCGCGCCCCATGCTCAGCGTTTCGCGAACTGGGCTGCACCGAACATGATGTCGCGCTGCTTGTCGTCGATCGGTGCGGTGTGCACGTCGGCCAGCACCTGCAGCGCGCGCTTGACTGCCGGACGGGCATCGATAGTGTCGAACCAGCGCTTGACGTTCGGATACTGGTTGATGTCCACGCCGCGCTTCTCCGAGCCGCGCATCCACGGGAAGATCGCGATGTCGGCGATCGTGTACTCGGCGCCGCCGACGTACGGCACCTCCGACAGCCGCTTGTCGAGCACCCGGGTGAGCCGGTTCGACTCGTTCGTGTAGCGCTCGATCGGGTAGGGCTGCGGCTCCTTCGCGTAGGCACGGAAGTGGTTGGCCTGGCCGAACATGGGGCCGACGCCGCCCATCTGCCACATCAGCCACTGCAGCATCGTGTAGCGGTCGCCGTCGGCCGCCGGCATCAGCTTGCCGCTCTTGCTGGCCAGGTAGATCAGCATCGCGCCGGACTCGAACAGCGAGATCGGCTTGCCGTCCGGGCCGTCGCTGTCGACCATGGCCGGGATGCGGTTGTTCGGGCTGATCGCCAGGAACTCGGCCTTGAACTGGTCGCCGGTGCGGATGTTCACCGGGTGCACGGTGTACGCGAGCCCCATTTCCTCGAGTGCGATGTGGATCTTGTGCCCGTTCGGAGTGGGCCAGGTGTAGAGATCGATCATGTCGGTTCCTCGGTGGTTGGGTACACTGTTGCTTGGATCACTGCCCTAGGTTAGCGCAAATATGAAGGTGGACGAGCCCCGCTGGTGGCTGCTGCCGCCAGCCTCGGGCGGCGACCTGCGCCGGCTGCTCGCGATGCGCTCCCTGCGCGCATTCGCCGATGGCTTCGTCGTCCTGTTGCTGCCGGTGTACCTGCTTGCACTGGGCTTCTCGCCGCTGCAGGTCGGTGCGATCGCCACCGCCACCCTGCTCGGATCGGGCGCGATGGTGTTTGCCCTCGGCCTGTTTGCGCACCGCTTCGCGCAGCGCAGGCTGGTGCTGGGCGCGGCGGGGCTGATGGCCGCCAGCGGCCTGGCGTTCGCATCGATCGGTGATTTCTGGCCGCTGCTGCTCATCGCGGCGGTGGGCACGCTGAACCTGACCAACGGCGACACCTCGGTCTTCTTGCCGCTGGAACAGTCGATGGTGGCGCAGGCCGTGGACGCGCGCGACCGCACGGCGGTGTTCGCGCGCTACGCGCTGCTCGGCGCCCTGGCCGGCGCCGTGGGCGCCTTGTTCGCGGCTGCGCCGGAGTGGGTCGCGGCCCGCTGGTCGATCGACCCGATCCTGGCCCTGAAGGCAATGTTCCTGCTCTACGGCGTGGTCGGCATCGTCGTGTTCCTGGTGTACCGCACGCTCACGCCCGCGGTCGAGCCGCCCGGGCATGCACCGAATGCGCCGCTGGTGGAATCGCGGCCGATCGTGCTGAAGATGGCAGCCGTGTTCACCCTCGATTCCTTCGGCACCGGCTTCGCGGTGCAGTCGCTGGTCGCGCTCTGGCTGTTCGAGCGCTTCGATGCGTCGGTGGCGCTGGTCGGGCAGGTGTTCTTCTGGGGGGGCGTGCTGTCGGCCGCCTCGTTCCTGGTGGCGCCCTGGCTCGCCCGGCGCATCGGACTCGTCAACACGATGGTGTTCACCCACCTGCCGGCCAACGTCTTCCTGATCGCCGCCGCCTTCATGCCCACGGTCGAGTGGGCGGTGGCCCTGCTGCTGCTGCGCTATGCCATCTCGAGCATGGACGTGCCGGCGCGCAACTCGTACGTGATGGCGGTGGTGCCGCCGCACGAGCGCGCCGCGGCGGCCAGCTTCACCGCGGTGCCGCGCAGCCTGGCCGCCGGCATCAGCCCGGTGTTCGCGGGCTGGATGCTCGGGGTGTCGAGTTTCGGCTGGCCGCTTGTCATCGGGGGTGCACTGAAGATCGGCTACGATCTGCTGCTGCTCAGGCTGTTCCGCACAGTCAGGCCACCGGAGGAGGAACAACGATGAAGCTCGTCGATTGCGCACGGGTGATACGCAGCAAGAATGCAGGGCCGACCACGCTGACCCTCGACCTGATGTTCGAGGACGACCAGCGGTTCCGGTTCGCGCAGGCCTCGCCGGCGCTCACCCCGGCCGCGCTCGCGCCGCTCTATGGCGTGCCGGTCGAGAGCGTCGAGGTGATCGCCTACGCGCCGGCGTTCGCGATCAAGATCGTGCTGCCGCGCAGGACCATCGCCGGCGACCCGGGCGACCGGGATGTCTACGGCGCGCAGCAGCACGGACCGCTGCTCGGGGTGGAACTGTGAGCCGCCCGACCCACCTGGACCGGCTGCGCGAGCAACTGTGCGGCAGCGGCGGTACGCGTGCCCCCTTCCTGGCACTGTCGGCCTCCGGCCAGCTCGGCAACGGCGTGCTCGAGAAGGCCTTCCGCGCCGGCCTCGAGCGTCGCCCGCATTCGATCGGTGCCGACATGGGTTCGGTCGATCCCGGCCCGAACTACCTGGGCAGCGGGAAGATGGCGGCCTCCGACACCATCGCGCGCCAGGACCTCGCACTGATCCTTGAAGGTGCACGGGCGCACGACATACCGCTGCTGATCGGCTCGGCTGGTACCGCGGGCGCCCGGCCGCACCTCGAGCACACGCTCGACCTGGTGCGCGCGATCGCACGCGAGCGCGGGCTGCATTTCCGGCTGGCGTCGATCGCCGCCGACATGCCGCGCGAGGCGGTGAAGGCGGCGATCCGCCGCGGCGAGGTGTCCCCGATCGGTGCGATCGGTGCGCTGACCGAGGCCGATGTCGATGGCGCCTCCCACCTGGTCGGGCAGATGGGCATCGAGGCGTTCCAGAGGGCCCTGGCGACGGGAGCGGATGTGGTGATCGCCGGGCGCGCCTGCGACACCGCGGTGTTCTCGGCGATCCCGGCTGCGCTCGGCTACCCGATCGGGCCGGCGATGCACATGGCGAAGATCATCGAATGCTGCTCGATCGCCTGCATGCCCGGTGGCCGCGATGCCGCTCTGGGCACGCTCGACGACCGCGGCTTCACGATGGAGAGCATGAGCCCGGTGCGCCATGCGACGCCGCTGTCGGTGGCCGCGCACAGCCTGTACGAGCAGGCCGACCCCTACACGGTGAGCGAGCCCGAGGGCACGCTGCATGTCGAAGATGCGCGCTATACCGCGCTCGATGAGCATCGCTGCCGGGTCGAGGGCGCTGTCTGGGTGCCGGCCGCGCGACCGTCGGTGAAGATCGAGGGCGCGACCCGGGTCGGCGAGCGTACGCTGCTGCTCGCAGGCTGCGCCGACCCGTCGGCGATTGCACGCATCAAGACCATCCTGCCCGAGGTCGAGCAGGTGGTGCGCAGCATCGTCGCCGGTGACTACCGGATGTACTTCAGGGTCTACGGCATCGATGGCGTGGTCGACTGGCCGGTGCCGCCGGCGTCGCCCCCGCGCGAGGTGTTCATCCTGGGCGAGGTGATCGCCGACACGCCCGACCTCGCCAAGGCGGCGACTACCGTGCTCAAGCAGTACCTGCTGCACCACGGCTTCCCGGGCCGGGTATCCACCGCCGGCAACGTCGCCTTCCCGATCACGCCGCCGGAAGTGCAGACCGGGACGGCGTACCGCTTCAGCGCCTACCACGTGATGCAGGTCGATGCGCTGGAGCCGCTGTTCCCGGTGGTGGTGGAGGATGTCTGATTCGGGAGGGAGCCCAGCATGAAACTTCTGACTTTCCGTCCGCCCCGGGTGCGAAATCCGCATTTCGGCGTGCTGCTGTCGAATGGACAGGCACTGGACCTGACGACCAGCAGCGGCCGTGCGCTGCCGGGCAGCCTGATCGACTGCATCCGTGCCGGCGAGGCCGGGCTGGCGTCGGTGCGTGCGGTGCTGGGGATCGCCGAAGGCCTGCTCGCGCGCGGCCTGGTGCCCGATGCGATGGTCTCGCTCGAGGCGGTGGAACTGCTTGCGCCGTTGCGGCCGGGCAAGATCATGGCGGTGGGCCGCAACTATGCGGAGCCTGCCGCGGCCGGCGCCGCCACGGATGCGCCGCCGCCGCCGGGCCTCGCACGGCCGGGTGGCTTCATCAAGAACGCCAGCTGCGTGATCGGCCCCGGCGAGACGATCCGCAAGCCGCGCTGGACGCGCAAGCTAGACTACGAGACCGAGCTCGCGGTGGTGATCGCCACCGACTGCGCCGGCGTCGCGGCCGAGCGCTGGTCCGACGTGGTGTTCGGATACACCATCATGAACGACCTGTCCGCGCGCGACATCCAGGCGGTCGAGCAGAAGGCCGGCAACATGACGGTGGGCAAGAACTTCCCGAGTGCGGCGCCGCTGGGCCCGTGGGTGGTGACGAAGGACGAGATCTCCGATCCGCATGCGCTGCGCATCCTGACCCGGGTCAACGGCATCGCACGGCAGGATGGCAACACCGCGCAGCAGATCCACCGCATTCCAGCGCAGATCGAGTGGTACTCGCGCGCCGGCTTCGAGGCGGGCGACATCGTGTCCACCGGCAGCCCGGGTGGTACCGCGGTCGGCTACCAGGGGCCAGGCAGCTGGTACCTCGAGCATGGCCAGGTGGTGGAGTGCGAGATAGAGGGCATCGGAGTACTCACCAATCCGGTGCGCAACGCGAGGGCGTGACGGCAATGGCGATACCTTCCGTGGATCTTTCCGGCGCAGGCAGCATGCGCGCCCTGTGCTGCATCCTGGCGCTGTCGCTGCTGGTGCCGTCGCTGCCGTTGCACGCGGCCCGGCCCTACGCCACCGACGATGCCCGGATCACGCCCGAAGGCGGATGCCAGGTCGAGTCCTGGGTGCAGCATCACACGCCGCGCGGCGGCCGCACGGAGTTCTGGGCGCTGCCTGCGTGCAACCCTACCGGCAACCTCGAGATCACGGCTGGTCTGAACCGCCTGCCCACCGAAGGCGGCCAGCCCTGGAACGGTAATGCGCTGGTGCAGGTCAAGACGCTGCTGCGCTCGCTCGACACCGGCATCGGCACCGGCTTTGCCGCCGGCGCCACCGCGCGCACGGCCGGATCGTCCAGCGCGTCGAGCCCGTCTTCGCTGACCAGCGCCTACGCCTACAACGTGACCAGCATCTCGTTCGCCGAAGAGGCGTTCGTGCTGCTGACCCTGGCCGGCATCAAACGCGACCGCGAGACGCAGCGCACGATCGCGATGTGGGGCGTGGGCAGCGAGACCCGGCTGTATCGCCGCGGTGACCAGGAACTGCTGCTCGCTGCCGAAGTCTTCGGCAGCGACAGCGGCAGCCCATCCTGGCAGGGCGGTTTCCGCTTCTGGGTGGTGAAGGAAAAGGTGCAGGTCGATGCCGTCGTCGGACGGCAGATCGGCAGCCAGGGGCTGGACCGAAGCTGGTGGTCGATCGGCCTGCGGCTGATCGGCGACGGCATGCTGCGCTGAGGTCAGACCCCCGGCTTGTAGCCGATCGTACCCTCGTACTTCGCCAGTTCCTCGGCCGGCATGTAGGCTTCCTCGAGCTTGCGGATGCCGTCCAGGCCGGAGAACCGGTGCAGGTCGCCGACCGGATGGTTCGCGATGCGTTCCATGAGGGCGGCCTCGGCCATCGGTCCCTGGTCGCGCATCGCCGCCGCCGCGTCGTACATTGCAGTGAGTGCCGCGCGCAGCATCGTGTTGGCGGTGATGGTCATCGCCATGCCGTAGTCGTTCATCTGCTCGAGCGTGAAGCGCGGCGACACGCCGGTCATGTTGTAGAACACCGGCCCGCGCACCTCGCGGCAGATGCGCTCTACCTCGGCCACCGAGGTCGGGCCTTCGACGAAGCCCAGATCAGCGCCGGCATCGAGGTAGGCATTGACCCGATGGATCGCATCGTCGAGCGAACCACCGACAGCGCCGCGCGCATCGCTGCGGGCGATCAGCACGAAGTCCGGGTCCACCTGCCTGCGCACCGCATCGGCCGCGCGGATCTTGCCTACCGCTTCAGCAAGCGGGATCACCTGGCGGCCGGCCACATGACCGCAGCGCTTGGGCAGCGACTGGTCCTCGAGGTGGATCGCGGCCACGCCGGTCTGGATGTACTCGCGCACCGTGCGCGTCACGTTCACCGCGTTGCCGTAGCCGTTGTCCGCATCGGCGATCACCGGGATCGACACTGCATTGGCGATCCAGCGGGCGTTCGTGTGCATCTCGCTCATCGTCGCGAAACCGACGTCCGGCATGCCCAACTGCGCGACCGAGGTGCCGTAGCCGGTCATGTACACCGCCTGGAAGCCGGTGAGTTCGATCACGCGGGCACTGACGGCGTTGAAGCAGCCCGGCACGAACACCGTGCGCCCGCCGGCAAGCAGCTGGCGCAGGCGGGTGGTGGCGCGGACCGCGGGGGTGGCGGTTGCGGACGGGGCGGCGGCATCGGTCATCGGGGTCCTCGGCGGGTCTGGCCAGCCGTGCGCGTCGATTTCCGCGCGGCCGGATTCAATTGTTGGGGAAAACTGCCGAAAGTGTACTTTGGCGGGACCGTTCCCGCCGTCAGGCCGTGGGCTGGCACTGGCAACCGGGCTGCGGATGACACGCGATGTGGAAGGCGATACGGATAGGCATCCTGCTGTTCATCCTGGCCACGGTGGCACAGGGGGCGTGGCTTGCGCGCCGGGATGCAACCAGCTGGAAGGCGCCGCTGATCGTCGTCCTGTATCCGATCAATGCCGACGGCAGCGAACGCTCGGAGCAGTACCTGGCGCGACTGGACCTGGAGCGCTTCCAGACGATGGCCGGATTCATGCGCGAGCAGGCTTTGGTGTATGGCGTGCCCGCGAAGGATCCGATCGAACTTCGGCTTGCGCCGCGTGTGCATGCGCTGCCGCCGCAGCCACCGCCGGCCGGCAACATGGCCTCGGCGATCTGGTGGAGCCTGTCCTTCCGCTTCTGGGCGTGGCGCCACGACACCTACACCGGCGCGAGGGCACAGGTGCGCCTGTTCCTGATGTACCACGACGATCGGCGCACGCCCCGGCTGCCGCATTCGACCGGGCTGGAGAAGGGGCTGGTCGGGCTGGTCAACGTGTTCGCCAGCGAAGAGATGAGCGGCACCAACAACGTGGTCATCCTGCACGAGATGCTGCATACGCTTGGTGCCACCGACAAGTACGACCGCGCATCGAACATGCCGCTGTTTCCCGATGGCTATGCCGAGCCCGAGCGCATGCCCCGGCTGCCGCAGCACCTTGCCGAGATCATGGGTGGACGCATACCGATCGGCACGCTGCGCGCCGACCAGCCCGACGGGCTGCACCAGGTGGTGATCGGTCGCCAGACTGCGCGAGAGATCAACTGGATCGCGCCCTGAACCGGCCGCGCGTTGCGTGCGTGCATCGGGGTACGGTTTCGGGGGACAATCCACGCATCGAACCCTTGGCATCGCCACCATGAAGAAGCAGATCGAGTACGTGTCCGAGATGACGCGCTTCATCCAGGAACTGCACGCGCAGAAGCCGCACCTGGCCGAGGAGCAGCGCAAGGCGCGCGCACGCTGGTGGGACCGCGGCACCGATCCGGCACCGGCCCTGGCCGAGCAGCAGGAACTCGCCGAGGCGAACGTTCGCCAGCAGGCCTACGTCTACCAGACAAAGGGTTGACGGACGCTGCGCCTCCAGTAGGGCCGGGCCTCCCCCGGGTCTTGCGCGCCGGTCACTCAGCGTTTCACGTGCCAGCGGTCCGATGGCCCCAGGCGCCACACGAACGCGCCGCCGGTCAGCCACTCCCGCGCCCGGTCATCGCCCGACAGGTGGGCGTTCCAGAACATAAGCGACACTGCGCGGATAGCTGCGTCCGCTGCATCGGAATCGCCATTGCCAGGACGGCTGCGGCGTAACGTACGCAGTTCGGACTGCCCACCGAATGTTGCGTGGTCTGCGCCGTCGAGCACCAGCAGGTACTTGTCGGGGCCGGGCATCCGTTGGAACGGCCATTGGCGGCTTTCCGCCGTCTCCTTGCTGGCGACGCTGGTGTCGAGCGTGCCGGTGAGCGAGAGGAATGGCAGGCGGATGTCCGCGAAGCGATTGCTGCTGCCGGCTACCGATGTATCGCGGCCGCCAGAAGGGCTGAATGCGATAGCGGCCCGGATACGCGCATCGACGAGCTGGCCCGCCGTCGGGCCGAAGCGTTCGCCGGCCAGTGCCTGGGTGGTGATCGCACCAAACGAGTGGCCGCTCATGCCGATGCGCGAGAGGTCTGCGCGGCCGACCACCGGATCGCCCGACTGAGCCCGGCGAGCGAGTTCGTCGAGGACGAAACCGACATCTGCCACGCGCGCGATGAATTGTTGGGGACTCATCGCTGCGCGCAGCCCCTGCATCATGGCTGCGCGGTCTCCCGCCCCCTGCCATACCGCGCTGTCGCTGCCGGGGTGCTGCAGGTGGATCACGAGATACCCATGGCTGGCCCAATGATCGCCCCAGGCGCGTCCACCCTCGCGCGAGCCACCCAGGCCATGAGAGAACAGGATCACTGGCGTCGGTGAGCCGGGAGCAGCGAGGCGCGGCCGGACGATGCGCAGCGGCAGCGTGCGCTGTCGGCTGGCATCGGTCCAGGACTCGAGGCTGAGCGCAACCTCGTGGGGCCCCGTGGCGGCTGGATCCCGCAGGTCGGCGGACTGCACCGCGCCCGGCAGCAGCAGCGCGGCCGTCAGCAGAAGTCGTCGCAGCGTCTGCAGCCGCGGCAGCAGGCGCTCCGGCAGGGACGCCTGCTGGATCATCCTGCCGGCGGTGCTGCAGGCAGGTAGTGTGGTCGAATCCATGCCCGCAATCCTGCCCGGCTGCGGGGTATCCCGCTGCTACGAATCGCAACCGGACGTAACGGGTGTGCAGACAGCGCAACCGCTGTCTGCATTTGAAGATCGGCTACTTGTCTTTGCGGATTTCGTTGCCGATGATCGCGCCAGCCGCTGCACCGCCGATGGTGCCCAGGGTGCTGCCGCCGCGAGGGCAAGGGCTTTGCTGGTTCTGTTCGATGTGTGCATGGCGCTCTCCCTGTTGATGCAACCTGGTGCGCATGGCGCATGGCGCATGGCGCGTGCCCGAGCCCGAGGTCAGCCGAACGAGGCCCAGCCAGGTTCGTCCCGGTCGAGCAGACGCCGCAGCGCGGCGAAGTGGAGCGATGCCTGCGTTCGCTCCTGCATCATCTGTCGCGCAGTCAGCCGGACGATCTCGCCCGGGATGATGCGTGGCGGATGCCCGGTGCCGCGGCCGAGCACCTGAAGCATACACGCGCGTTCCAGGTAATACAGGTCGTCGAAGGCCAGTGCCATGTCCGGCCCACAGGCAATCACGCCGTGGTTGGCGAGAAACAGGATGTCGGCATCCTGGAAGGCAGCTGCCATGCGGTCGCCTTCGGCCGGGTCCATCGCCAGCCCGTTGTATGCGTCTTCGTAGGCGACCCTGCCGTAGAACTTGGTCGATTGCTGGCTCACCCACTCCATGCGGCCGGGCAGGATGCCGGTGAGCGTGGTCGCATAGGGCATGTGGGTATGCAGCACCACGCGGGCAGACGGCTTTGCGCGGTGGATGCGCGAGTGGATGTAGAACGCGGTCGGCTCGACCGTGTGCCGTCCCTCGACCCGGTTGCCGTCAATGTCGACGGTGACGATGTCCGCCGGCGTCACCTCGAGCCAGTGCAGCCCCTGCGGATTGATCAGGAAGCGGTCGTCGCGGCCGGGCACCGCGATGCTGAAGTGGTTGCACACGCCCTCGTGCAGGTTCAAGCGCGCGGACCAGCGCAACGCACAGGTGAGGTCGAGCTTCGCTTCGCGGATCGGATCGGTCATGGCGCAGGCGTTCGGCGGTAGAGGGGGGCGGCGCGGGGCCGTGCGACGAACGATACACCGCCCCACTGGGGGTCACCACTGACCCCCAACGCCGGCCCCGATTGCAAGGCCGGCAGGGCAGGTGCACCATCGGTGGAACCTCGCCAACGTCCTCAAGAAAACCCGGAGCCGTCCGATGACGCCGTCTTCACTCCCCGTAGCCCGCGCACTGGTCGAACTGCTGGCCGCGCGCGGTATCGACCGTGCCTTCTGCGTGCCCGGCGAGAGCTACCTGCCGCTGCTCGATGCGCTGATCGATTCGCCGGTCGAACTGGTGGTCTGTCGCCATGAGTCTGGCGCCGGCTTCGCTGCGCTGGCCGATGCGCAGGCGACGCGCAGGCCGGGGCTGTTCCTGGTGAGCCGCGGGCCAGGTGCGACCAACGGTTCGATCGCGATCCACTCGGCGATGCACGATGCACTGCCGCTGGTGATGATCTGCGGCCAGGTGTCGCGCGACGAGCTCGGGCGCCATGCCTTCCAGGAGGTCGACTACCGGCAGACCTTCGGCGACCTCGCGAAATGGGTGGCGCAGGTGGACGATCCAGCGAAGCTGCTCGAGACTGTCGCGCGCGCGATCGACATCGCGACCTCGGGCCGTCCGGGGCCGGTGGTGATCGCGGTTCCCGAGGATGTGTTCGAGGGCGAGGCTGCACCGTTCGACGGCACGGCGGCCGGACGCGCCGGCCTGACGGTCGACGATTCGACCGTACGTACGGTGGCCGCGCAACTGGCTGCCGCGCAGCGCCCGCTGCTGATCGCCGGCAACCTGCTCAACACGCCGCGCGGCCGCGCGGCTCTTGCCACGGTGGCACGCGGCTTCGGGGTGCCGGTGGTGGTCGAGTTCCGGCAGCAGGACATCTTCCCGAATGCCGACCGCCTGTTCGCCGCACAGCTCGGCTTCAAGATCCCGGCCGAGCAGATCTCCGTGCTCAAGGGCTCCGACTTCCTGCTCGCGGTCGGCACCGACCTGGGCGACGTGCCGACCCAGGGCTTCACCTTTCCGCGCTCGCCGGTCCCTGAGCAGCCGATGGTGCATGTGTATCCGGATGCCGAGGTCGCGGCGCGCGTCTACCAGCCGCAGCTGCGCTGCATCGCCGATCCGGTCGGTTTCCTCGAGGCGCTGGCCCGGTACCTGCCGGCGCAGCCCGATCCGCGCGAGGCCTGGGTCGAGTCGCTGCAGGCCTACCTGCGGAAGATCCGCCGCTTCGATCCGTCGATGCCGTCCGATGGCGTGTCCTTCGGTCATGTGGTCGCCGCGCTCGAGCGGCAGATGCATGACGACGGCGTGCTGGTGGTCGATGCCGGCAACTTCAATACCTGGACTCAGCGCTACTTCATGTTCCGCGATGAGCGCCGGATGTCCGGCACGATGGCCGGCGCTATGGGCATGGGCGTACCCGGTGCGCTTGCCTGGTCGCTGCGCTTCCCGGGTCGGCAGGTGGTGGCGCTGGTCGGCGACGGCTGCGTGATGATGACCGGCAACGAAATGGCCACTGCCGTCCAGTACGGCGCGAAGCCCAAGGTGTTCATCGCCGACAACGGCTCCTACGGCACGATCCGGCTGCACCAGGAGAAGCGTTTCCCGGGGCGCATCTCGGGCACGCGGCTGGGCAACCCGGACTTCGCGAAGTGGGGCGCATCGTTCGGTGCGGCTGCGTTCACCATCGATGTATCGGACGGCATCGATGCGCAGGTCGCTGCGGCGCTGGCCCATGATGGGCCGGCAGTCGTGCATGTGCGTACGAGCCTGCAGCAGCTGTCGGCGTTCCATACGATGGCGGCACGATGAGGCCCGGAGCGATGCCCGTCGCCTTCGCGGCGGCGACCGCACTGGTCGCGTTGTTGCCGGCCTGGGCCATCGCGCAGCCTGCCTGGCCGGCGAAGCCGGTGCGCATGCTGGTCGGCTATGCACCGGGCGGCCCGGTCGACATCGTCGGCCGGCTCACCTCGCAACGGCTGTCGGAACTGCTCGGGCAGGCGGTGCTGGTCGAGAACCGGCCGGGTGCAGGCGCGACCATCGCCGCAGAGGCGGTCGCGCGCGCGGCGCCCGATGGCTACACCCTGCTGACCGCCGGCGGCGGTGAACTGACGATCGCGCCGAGCATCTATCCCGCGCTCGCCTACAACCCGCTGAAGGACCTCGCTTCGATCGCACTCGTCGCGTCCAGTCCGCTGATGCTGGTGGTCAATCCGCGGGTGCCGGTGCAGGATGCAAAGGGGCTCGTGGCACTGGTGCGCAGCCAGCCGGGCAGGATCAACTTCGCATCGTCGGGCACCGGGTCGACTGCGCAGCTCGCGAGCGAACTGTTCGCCTCGATGACTGCCACGCAGATCGTGCACATCCCCTACAAGGGGGCCGGGCCGGCGCTGGCCGACCTTGTCGGCGGGCAGGTCGACATGATGTTCACCGGCGTTTCGGCGGCACTGCCGTTCGTGCGTAGCGGCAAGCTGCGCGCGCTCGGGGTGTCCGGGTCGCGCAGGCTGGCCGCGCTGCCCGAATTCCCGCCGGTGGGCGAGGCGCTGCCCGGGTTCGAGGTCAGCACCATCTACGCGATGATGGGGCCGCCTGCGCTGCCCAGGGAGATCGTGCAGAGGCTGAACACCGAAGTGGGCAGGTTCCTGTCCGAGCCGGGCCCGCGCGAACGGCTGCTCGCGCTCGGTGCCGAACCGGTGGGCGGCACGCCCGAACAGCTCTCCGCGTACATCGCACGCGAGATACCGAAGTGGGCGAAGATCGTGAAGGCTGCGAAGATCAGGGCCGAATGAGCCGGCTGCGTCCTCGCGCCGCGCGAACCCGTCGATCGAGATGAACCTGCAATGACCACACCGGCGCCCTTGCCCACCGAACCCCACGCCGCCGTGGCGGTATCCCGTCCTGCCGGTCCTGCGGTGCCGCGACCCGCGGCGACCCTGGTGCTGCTGCGCGACAGCGCACGCGGACCGGAGGTGCTGCTGCTGCAGCGCAGCCCGCACCTCGACTTCATGGCCGGTGCGTTCGTGTTTCCGGGTGGTGGTGTCGATTCGACCGACCGCTCGCCGGAGATCGCTTCGCGCTGCGTCGGCCTCGACGATGCCGCGGCGAGCGCACGGCTGTCGCTCGACAGCGGCGGCCTGGCCTATTTCGTCGCGGCGATCCGCGAGACCTTCGAGGAGGCGGGGCTGCTGCTCGGCTACGAGCCCGCCGGGCACCTGCTCGACCTGAAGCCCTCGCTGGAAGAGACCCGCTTCGCCGACCACCGCCACGCGGTGCACGACCGCAAGCGCACGCTGGCCGAGGTCTGCGCGGCCGAGTCGTTGCAACTCGCCACCGACCGCATCGCCTACCTCAGCCACTGGATCACGCCGGTGTCCGAGAAGAAGCGCTACGACACCCGCTTCTTCGTCGCCGCGGTGCCCGAGAACCAGGCGAGCCTGCACGACGACATCGAAAGCGTGAGCCAGCTGTGGATCACGCCGTCCGATGCGCTGGCGATGCAGTCGCGCGGCGAACTGATGCTGCGCTTCCCGACGATCAAGACGCTCGAGATGCTGGCCGGCTATGCCAACACGGCGGCGGCACTCGAGGGCGTGCGTGCGCGCGGCGACATCCGGGCGCAGCTGCCGTGGGTGATCCGCCGCAAGGACGAAGTGCTGCGCATCCTGCCCGGCGAACCCGGTTACGACGAGGCACAGTGGGTGAACCCGTCCGGGTCTGAATCGATCTGCAGTGAGACTACGCCGGGCGTGGTCACCGTGCTCTCGCGGCGCGTGCGGCGGCTGGTCGCGCCCAACCCGGGGATGATGACCGGGCCGGGTACCAACACCTACCTGGTCGGTGATGCAGAGGCCGGCGACCTCGCGCTGATCGATCCGGGCCCCGCGATCGACGCCCATGTCGAGGCGCTGCTCGATCTGGCCGGCCAGCGCCTGCGCTGGATCCTCTGCACCCACACCCACCTCGACCACTCGCCCGCGGTCGCCGCGATCAAGGCGGCCACCGGCGCGACCGTGATCGGCATGCCGCCGCCGCCGCACTCCAACCAGGACCAGACCTTCGCGCCTGACCGGGTGTTCGCGCACGGCGAACGGGTACAGGTCGGGGGCACCACGCTGCGCGCGGTGCACACGCCGGGCCATGCCTCGAACCACCTGTGCTGGTACCTCGAAGAGGAACGGCTGCTGTTCACCGGCGACCACATCATGCAGGGCTCTACGGTCGTGATCTCGCCCCCGGACGGCGACATGTCCGCCTACCTCGCCTCGCTGGAGGCGCTGCTGTCGCTGGGCATCGAGGCGATGGCACCGGGCCACGGCTACCTGATGGTCGACGCACATGCAGCGATCCGTCAGCTCATCAAGCACCGCCTCGGTCGCGAGGCCAAGGTTGCCGACGCGCTGGCTGCACTGGCCGGGCCGACCGGCGCCACGCTCGACGCCCTGGTCGCACGCGTCTACGCCGACACGCCCCCGACCCTGCATCCGGTCGCGCGGCGATCGCTGCATGCACACCTGATCAAGCTCGCCCGCGACGGCCGTGCGGCGGAGCGCGAAGCACGCTGGTTCCCCCTCCCGACCTGATCCCCCCAAAATCCGGGTCAGAGACGATTTTCAAAATCCGGGTCAGACACGCTTTTTCCAGCCCGCGTCCGGAAACCCGGGCCGAAATCCGGGTCAGACACGGTTTTCCGAAATTCGTCTCTGACCCGGATTTAAGTCCGCGTCTTGCATCCGCCGTTCGTTGGCCTGGGCCTTGCGGATCATCGCGACGCCGGCGAGGGCGACGAACACCAGCAGGCCGAAGGTGTGCGCATAGCTGCCAATGCCTTTGTAGGCAAGCGCGAACAGTGCCGGGCCGCACAGAATGCCGAGGAAGTTGAAGGCGATCGCGCCGCTGGTCGCCAGCCCGACCTGGCCCTTCGGTGCGACGCGCGCGACTTCGGCGATGAACATGCCGGTCCAGCCGACCGCCGATGCGCCGAGGCAGACCAGCATCAGGTACAGGCCGGTGCGCGGCCAGCCGGGCGACAGGAACACGGTGACCAGGCACATCGTGGCGGTCACGCAGCCCACCACGGCGAGCGTGCTCAAGGCATTGCCGATGCGATCGGCGAGCAGGCCGAACACGACCCGCGAGCACACGCCCGAGAGCTGGATCAGCGACAGCAGCATCCCCGCCTGCACCAGTCCGAAGCCGATCTCGGTCACCAGCATGGTCACCGCGAACGAGGTCACGCACAGCTGGCAGAAGGCATAGAAGAACGCCGACAGCGCAAGCCAGCGCAGGATCGGATGGTTCCACACCACCGGCACGCCGCCCAGCGGATCCTGGACCAGCCGGATGCCCGGTGTGCGGTCGTCATCCCAGGTGCTGCGCAGCGGTTGCAGCAGCAGCAGCACGGCGAGGGCGATCAGCGCGATCACCAGGAAGGCCCAAGACGCACCCCAGGCCAGGGTAATCGGCGGCATCAGGACCGCAGCCGTGACCACCCCCAGCGGCACGCCAGTCTGCTTCAGCGAGAAGATCAGGTTGCGGTTGGCCGGGTCGGTGAACCGGTTCAGCACATGGCTCGAGGCCGGCGTCGATGGCCCGGTGCCCACGCCCATCAGCACCGAGGCGATCGGCAGCAGCCACAGGCTGGGCACCATCGCCAGCAACGCTCCGACAGCAGACACGCCGACACAGATCTGCTGCGTGCGGCAGGCGCCGTAGCGCTGCACCAGCCGGCCGCCGTAGATCACGGCGACCATCGCGCCGCCATACACGAAGCTGACCTGGAAGCCGATCAGCGCCGGATCGACCTGCAGCAGGGTGGCCATCGCCGGGGCGATCACCACCATGCTGTTGCCGATCGTCACCGTCACCACCTGCACCAGCGTGGTGACGCCGATGACGGTCAGCGGCAGGATGGACCAGTGGCGGCCGCCCGTCGACTGCACGGAAGGCTCAGAGCGCTTCGGCGATCGCCTTTCCGAGGTCGACGGTACCGGCCGTGCCGCCGATGTCGCGGGTGCGCGGTGCGCCGCTGCCCGGCTCGAGCACCTTCTCGATCGCCTTGACGATCGCATCGCCAGCCTGCGGGTAGCCGAGATGGTCGAGCATCATCGCGCCCGACCAGATCGCCCCGATCGGATTGGCCACGCCCTTGCCTGCGATGTCCGGCGCCGAGCCGTGCACCGGTTCGAACAGCGACGGGAACTTGCGGTCGGCGTTGATGTTGCCCGACGGCGCGATGCCGATGGTGCCGGTGCAGGCCGGGCCGAGGTCGGACAGGATGTCGCCGAACAGGTTGGAGGCGACGACCACGTCGAACCAGTCGGGATGCAGGACGAAGTTCGCCGACAGGATGTCGATGTGGTACTTGTCCCACTTCACCGCCGGGTAGTGCTTCGCCATCTCTTCGACGCGCTCGTCCCAGTACGGCATGGTGATCGAGATGCCGTTGGACTTGGTGGCTGAGGTCAGGTGCTTCTTCGGCCGCTTGTTGGCCAGTTCGAACGCGAACTTCAGGATGCGGTCGGTGCCGATGCGGGTGAAGGTCGACTGCTGGCACACCACTTCGCGGTCGGTGCCGGGGAACGAGCGGCCGCCGATCGACGAGTACTCGCCCTCGGTGTTCTCGCGGATGATCCAGAAATCGATGTCGCCCGGCTTGCGGTCGGCGAGCGGGCTCTTGATGCCAGGCATCAGCCGGCACGGCCGCAGGTTCACGTACTGGTCGAACTCGCGGCGGAACTTGATCAGCGAATCCCAGAGCGACACATGGTCGGGCACGGTGGCCGGCCAGCCGGAGGCGCCGAAGTACAGGCAATCATGGCCGCCGATCTGGTCCTTCCAGTCGGCCGGCATCCACGAGCCGTACTTGCCGTACATGTCGCAGCCCCAGTCGAAGTGGTCGAACTGCAGCGAGATGCCGAACTTGCGCGCGGCGACTTCCAGCACGCGGATGCCTTCGGGCATCACTTCCTTGCCGATACCGTCGCCGGGGATGACTGCGATGCGATGCGTGCTCATGGGGTTCTCCAGCCGTATGTTGCAGCTGCGGTTCCAGCTGCGGGTCAGCCTGAAATGTTAGCACGCAGCCCGTCGGCGCTCCCCTGCGCTCACATCCCCGCAAGCCAGCCGACGATCGCCGCCACCTCTGCCCGCGCGCGCCATGGGCGAACAGGATCAGCGGGATCGGTTTCATGTTCGCACTATACTCGGCGCATGTCCCCGCTTCGTCCGTCCAGCGCCTGCCGGATGCCGCCAGCGTCGGCCCCCGCGCTGCGCCGGCCGCAGTTGCAGCAGCGGCTGGTTCGACTCCTGCTGCTCGTCGTCTGCGCCACGCAGCTCGCCCTGCCCGCGAGTGTCACCGCGATGCAGGTGGTCGCCGCGCGCGCCGCGGCAGGCCTGTGCCTGCCGGCGATGTCGGCGCTGGCCCTCGACCGGGCGGATGGGCGAAGCGTCGACGATCCACTGGTGCATGCCGCCTGCGCGGTCTGCATGCTCGGCAGCACCGGGCATGCCGGCCCCGCGCGCCCGACGTCACCTGCGCCTGCGCCCGCAGCAATCGCAGTGGCAAGCGTCGACCCCGGCGCCTGGCACGGCACTGCCGCCTACCTGCGGCCGGGCAGTCGCGCACCGCCCGGCGCACTGCTGGCCTGAACGGCGCCCGCGCGCAGCCTCGGCTCGTCGCGCGCGCCCAGCAAACCCGCCCAGGCGGGCCAGCGCCCCGGTGTCCCGGCCGGCGCGGCCTGACCTCCTGCGCCGACCGGACCTGCCGGTGGCGCCGAAACGAAAGGAACCATGCAATGACTCGCTCGAACTCGTCCAGCCGCCTCGCGGCGCGGGCACTCTCCTTCATCCTTCTCCTCTCCAGCGGCCTGGCCTGCGCGCAGGTGACCATCGCCGACCCGTGGGTGCGCGGTACCGTCAGTGGCATGCGCGCGACCGGGGCGTTCATGCAGATCAACTCGAAGACCGACGTGAAACTGGTCGCTGCCGCCTCACCGGTCGCCCGTACGGTCGAGGTGCATGAAATGGCAGTCGTCGACAACGTGATGCGCATGCGCGCGGTGCAGGCCATCGCGGTCGATGCCGGAAAACCGGTGATGCTCGAGCCCGGCGGCTACCATGTGATGCTGATCGGTCTGGAGCAGCCACTGGCGCCGGGTGCGACGGTGCCGATCACGCTGACCTTCGAAGGCCGCGACGGCAAGCGCCAGCAGGTGCAGGTGAAGGCCGAGGTGCGGCCCCTCAACGCGCCCGCGAAGGACGGTGCCGGCGCGAAGGCCGGTGCGGCGGGCGCGCACCACATGCATTCGAAGTAGCCGAAGGCGGACGAGGACACCAGCATGCCGACACAGGATCGAACCTTCATCCGGGGCCGCCGGCATGCGCTGGCGGCAGCCGCGGCTGCGCTGCTGGCCGGCTGCGGCGAGCAGAAGCCGAAAGCCGCGTTCCACGCGATCGACGTCACCGGAGCCACCTTCGGGCAGGGCTTTGCGCTGACCGACTTCAACGGCCAGCCGCGTACCCTTGCCGACTACAAGGGCAAGGTGGTCGCCCTGTTCTTCGGCTTCACCCAGTGTCCGGACGCGTGCCCGACGGCGATGGTCAAGCTGGCGGGTATCGTGAAGGCGCTCGGTGCCGATGCGGCACGTCTGCAGGTCGTCTTCATCACGGTCGATCCTGAACGCGACACGCCGGCACTGCTCAAGGAATACGTGCCCACGTTCGATCCTTCCTTCGTCGGCCTGCACGGCACGCCGCAGCAGATCGCCGAGGTGGCGAAGTCGTACAAGGCGTACTACAGCAAGGTGAAGGGTTCGACGCCGGATAGCTACACGATCGACCATTCCACCTTCACCTATCTGTACGACCCGCAGGGCCGGCTGCGGCTGATGGCACGCCACGAGATCCCTGCGAAGGATCTCGAGGCGGACATCCGCGCGCTGCTCAGGGGCTGAGCCGCGCGAAGCGCGGGCATCGGTGCGGCCTTCAGCGCGACTGTCAGCGCGACCGTCAGCGCGGCCGCTGGGCCGGGCTGGCTGTCTCCGGCGAGGATTGCCGCACCGGCCGCGCCGCCGGCTGCGCGGCACCCGCGCCCTCGGCCTTCTGCGCCCGCGTGCGGCGCTGGATCTCGGCCAGTCGCTGGCCGCGCAGCTTGCGCCGCTCCGCCTCGTCCGGCGCGGCGGCGATCTTCTGCTGCCAGGCGTCGCGCTCCTCGGGCGTGAAGTGGCGCGTCCAGTCGCCCTTCGGCGCCGGGGTGGGTGCCTTGGCCTGGCCGGAGCGTGCCTGCGGCCGGTCGCCCGCTTCGCCCTTGGTCGGCTGCGTGGACGGCATGGCCTGTGCGATGGCGTTGCCAGCCAGCCCGCAGGTGACCACGGCAGCGGCCAGTGCGCTCAGGGCCGGATGGCTGCGCCGTGCAGCGGGCCGGGTTGCGGTGATGCGGTTGGTGTCCTTCGTTCTGCGTTCCATGTGCACTCCGGGAAGTCGAGGTGGGACAGCGGACGCCGCATCGGGCCGATGCGGTGTCCTGTCCCTGCACGCAAGTCTCCGCGTGCGACTCCGGGGTGGCGAACGAGGGTTGCAGCCGATAGCGCTGCAAACTCCACCGCGCCGGGCTCGTGCTCAGTCGTAGACGACCACGCTTCGGATCGACTCGCCTGAGTGCATCAGGTCGATCGCGCGGTTGATGTCCGACAGCGGCATCGTGTGCGTGATCAGGTCGTCGATCTGGATCTTGCCGTCCATGTACCAGTCGACGATCTTCGGCACGTCGGTGCGGCCGCGCGCGCCACCGAATGCGGTGCCCTTCCAGACGCGGCCCGTGACCAGCTGGAACGGCCGGGTGCGGATCTCCTGGCCGGCGCCGGCCACGCCGATGATGATCGACTCGCCCCAGCCGCGATGGCAGCACTCGAGCGCCTGGCGCATCAGGTCGACGTTGCCGACGCACTCGAAGCTGTAGTCGGCGCCACCGTCGGTCAGCGCGACCAGGTAGGGCACGAGATCGCCCTCGACTTCCTTCGGGTTCACGAAATGGGTCATTCCGTACTGCCGGCCCAGCGCCTCGCGCGCCGGGTTGATGTCCACGCCGATGATCATGTTCGCGCCAGCCAGGCGCGCGCCCTGGACCACGTTCAGGCCGATGCCGCCCAGCCCGAACACCACCACGTTCGCGCCCGGCTCGACCTGCGCGGTGTTGATTACCGCACCGATGCCGGTGGTGACGCCGCAGCCGATGTAGCAGACCTTGTCGAACGGTGCGTCCTCGCGGATCTTCGCCAGCGCGATCTCGGGCAGCACGGTGTAGTTCGAGAAGGTCGAGCAGCCCATGTAGTGGTGCACCATCTTTCCGCCGATCGAGAAGCGGCTGGTGCCGTCCGGCATCACGCCCTTGCCCTGGGTGGTGCGGATCGCGGTGCACAGGTTGGTCTTGCGCGACAGGCACGACTTGCACTGACGGCATTCGGGCGTGTAGAGCGGGATCACATGGTCGCCCTTCTTCAGGCTGGTGACGCCCGGCCCGACGTCGACCACGATGCCTGCGCCCTCGTGTCCGAAGATCGCCGGGAAGAGGCCTTCCGGGTCGCCGCCCGAGCGGGTGAATTCGTCGGTGTGGCAGACCCCGGTAGCCTTGAGTTCGACCAGCACCTCGCCGGCCTTCGGGCCTTCGAGATCGACGGTTTCGACGACCAGCGGTTGGCCCGCGGCGTAGCAAACGGCTGCTTGGGTCTTCATGACGGCCTCCGGTTCGGAAGCCTCGATTATCGCGCGGTAGAGGCCGCCGCGGCATGGCGCAAACGGGTCTATCGGCTGTCCGCTACAGCCGGAAGGGCTGCCCGAGGCGCCGCCTGCGAGACGATCCAGCCCGCCGCTTCCGATCGATGCAACGGCGATACACTTCGGCCCCTGCTGCAGCGCTGCCCGTCGCTGCCTGCTGTCTCCGGGAGATGTTCCGATGCCGTTGCCGACGCCGAAGCTCCAGCCGTACACCCTTCATCTCGCCGATTTCGCCGCGGGCAGGGATACCCCGACCGCCTTCCTCGAACGCTGCCTGGCCAATGTCGAGGCGTTCGAGCCGACCGTCGGTGCGTTCGTGCATATCGAGATCGAGAAGGCGCGGGCTGCGGCCGCCGCCTCGACCGCACGCTGGCGCGAGGGCCGGCCGCTGTCGCGTATCGACGGCATGCCGGTGGGCATCAAGGACCTGATCGAGACCGCCGACATGCCGACCCAGTGCGGTTCGCCGGTGTTCGAGGGCCACGAATCGCATCGTGACTCGGCGAGCGTGGTTGCGTTGCGCCAGGCCGGGGCGATCATCCTCGGCAAGACGGTGACCACCGAGTTCGCCGCCAGGGTGCCACGCGGCACGCGCAATCCCTGGGATCCGACGCGCACGCCCGGTGGTTCGAGCAGCGGCTCGGCTGCAGGCGTCGGCTGCGGCATGATCGCCGTCGGCCTGGGCACCCAGGTGATCGGGTCGCTGCTGCGCCCGGCCAGCTACTGCGGTGCCTATGCGTTCAAGCCCACCTTCGGCGCCATCAACCGTGGCGGCTCGCATGACGGACTGTCGCAGTCGGTCCATGGTCCGATCGCGGCCACGCTGCAGGATGCCTGGATCGTCGCGCGCGAGATCTCCGACCGTGCCGGCGGCGACCCGGGCTATCCCGGTCTGTATGGTCCGTCCGAGACGCCGTCGCCGGTGCGCCCGGCACGCATCGTGGTGATCGAGACCGCGGGCTGGAAGATCGCCGACGCGGATGCAAAGGCAGCCTTCGAGGCGGCGATGCAGCGACTCGCCGACGAAGGCGTACGCGTGCACCGCCGCGCCGACGATGCCCGGGTGGCGCTGCTCGAGGTCGCGATCGAGGATGCCGGCCGCGTCTCGCATGCCCTGGTGAACTACGAATCGGTCTGGCCGCTGAACACCTACCGCGACCGCGATCCGTCCAGGCTCAGCAGCTTCCTGCGCGAGCGGCTGGTCGAGGCCGAGAAGATGACCCAGGCCGACTACCGCAAGCTGCTCGCCGCGCGTGCGGCGGCGCGTGCTGCGCACGCGATGCTGCTCGGCGACTGCGACCTGCTGCTGACGCTGGCGGCCCCGGGCGCAGCGCCGGTGGGTATCGACGCCACTGGAGACACCGTGTTCAACATCCCGGCGTCCTACCTCGGTGCCCCGGCGCTGAGCCTGCCGCTGCTGACCGTGCAGGGGCTGCCGCTGGGCATCCAGGCGATCGGCTTCCCGGACCGCGATGCCGAGCTGTTCGAGTCGGCGGGCTGGATCGACCAGGTGTTGCGGTAGGTTGGTCGCACCCGCGCCGGGCACCCCGATCGCCGAGGCGGATGTGGCTGCGGCCTGGTGTCAGTCTTCGGAATACTTCCGCGACGATCCCCTGAACTTCTCGACCGGGTACTTGACCGCATTGAGCCCGATCTTCTCCTCGGCGGCGGCGACCAGGTCGAACTGCAGGCGGTCGGCCAGGCGTACCAGGTAGAGCAGCACGTCGGCCGATTCATGGCGGATGCGTTCGAGGTGTGCAGCCTCGGGACAGTAGCTGTCCGCACCCTCGATCCACTGGAACTCGGCCGCCAGTTCGCCGGCCTCTGCGGCGACGCCGATGGCGAGGTTCTTGGGCGAATGGAACTGCTCCCAGTCGCGCTCTGCAGCGAACCGGCGCAGGCGTTCGGTGAGCCCGGCAAGGCTGTCATCGGTCATCGCGGCCGTCCACGGAAGGAATGTGCCGGAGTCTAGCGCTACACTGGAGCGGACTACCAACGCGATGCCGGGAGCATGCATGTACAACCTCTACTACTGGTCGCACATCCAGGGCCGCGGCGAGTTCATCCGCCTGGCGCTCGAGGCCGCCGGTGCCGACTATGTCGATGTCGTGCGCCGCTCCGAGAAGCGCGGCGGCGGTCGTGCCGCGGTGCTGGCGATCCTCCAGGGCAACGACCCGCGCGCACCGTTCGCACCGCCGATCCTCGAGGTCGACGGCGAGTGGATCTCGCAGACCGCCAACATCCTGGCCTTCCTCGGCCCGCGCCTGGGGCTGGTGCCGAAGGACGAGGCCTCGCGGCGCTGGGCGAACCAGCTGCAGCTGGTGGTCACCGACTTCCTGGTCGAGGCGCACGACACCCACCATCCGATCGCCAAGCACCTGTACTACGAAGAGCAGAAGCCGGCCGCGCGCAAGCGGGCGAAGGCGTTCGTTGAGCTGCGCCTGCCGAAGTTCCTCGGCTACTTCGAGGGCGTGCTGGCGCGCAATGCGAAGGGGCCGTCATGGATGGTCGGTGGCGAGCTGTCGTACGTCGACCTGTCGATGTTCCAGGTCGTTGCCGGGCTGCGCTATGCATTCCCGAAGGCGATGGCGCGGCTGGAGCCGGCGCATCCGAACCTGGTGGCACTGTCGGCGCGGGTGGCGAAGCTGCCGCGCGTGGCGCGCTACCTGAAGTCGAAGCGGCGTATCCCCTTCAACCAGAGCGGCATCTTCCGGCATTACCCGGAGCTGGACCGCTGAGTGCACGCGCCGGTTTGGGCAGGCAGGTGGCTGGCACGTTGCGGGCCGGTCTAGTAGAGTCAGGCCGGCAGAAGAATCCCTGACAGCCCGACACCCGCAGAGGACCCCGTGCCCCTCATTCTCAAGGGCGTGATGCAGAGCCCGGTCACGCCGCTGAAGGCAGACTTCAGCCCCGATCTCGAGACCTTCGAGCGCCTGCTCGATTTCCACGTTCGTACCGGTGCCACCGCGATCTCCTGGCCGCACCACAAGGGCGAATCGCTGAACCTGACCATCGCCGAGCGCAAGCGCTTCGCCGAAGTGGCGGTGAAGACGGTAGCAGGCCGGGTGCCCGTGTCGATCCATGTCAGCGCTCTGGCGGTCGAGGATTCGATCGACCTGGCACGGCATGCGCAGGCGATCGGGGCAGACGCGATCATCGCGATCACGCCTTACTTCTGGAACCCTTCGCCGGCCGCCATCCACGACTGGTTCATGCGGCTGGGGCGCGAGGTCGATCTGCCGATCATCGCCTACAACTCACCGTCCTACCTCGATGGCGTCGAGTTCACCGGTGAACTGATCACCAGCCTGCTCGAGAAGCTGCCGAACCTTGTTGCGATGAAGGAGGCCAGTTTCGACTCCGAGAAGTTCCTCGAGATCTCCCGTGCGGCGCTCGCAGTGCGCCCCGATTTCTCGCTCGTTGCCGGAGTCGAGTTCCTGCTGCCCTCGATCCCGCTCGGTGGCAAGGGGTCCTATTCTTCTGCCGGCGCCATCTGCCCGAACCTGTGCACCCGCCTCTACACCTCGTGCGTGGAAGGCCGCTGGGACGAGGCCCGCGACTGCCAGTACAAGTTGTCCCAGCTGTGGCAGCTGTTCCGTGACCAGTACCCGTCATCGCTCAAGGGCGGCATGGTGATCATGGGCCGCCCGGTCGGGCCGACCCGTCCGCCGCTGCCCACCGCAAGCGAGAAGCGGATCGCCTTCATCGCCGAGCAACTCGGCGAGCTGGGCATCCTCGACACCGAACCCCACGGCTGGTGATGTCCATGTCCTCTGCCTCCGCTGTCGCCTCCCCGGTGTTCGCACCCGGGCTCGTCCATACCCCGCTCACCCCGTTCACGCCAGACGGCGCGATCGATTACGCGCGCCATGCGCAGCTCATCGAGTTCCACCTGCGCAACGGTGCCGATTCGATCGCGGTGCCGATGCATGCGGGCGAGTCGGTCAGCCTGCCCACCGCCGAGCGCCACCGGGTGCTCGAGTTCGTCCTCGACAAGGTAGCGGGGCGCGTGCCGGTGATCGCCCACGTCAGCGAGTCGGGCACGGCGATGGCCGCCGCGCTCGCGCAGCATGCGCAGCACGCGGGAGCGAAGGCCATCGTCGCCAACGTGCCCTACTACTGGACGCCACCGCAGTCGATGCTGGTCGAACACTTCGCGCAGATCGCAGCCGCGGTCGATCTGCCGATGTTCGTCCACAATTTCCCCGATGAGATGGGCGGCGTGAAGTTCAACGCAGCCTCGGCCATCGAACTGGTTGAACGTTCCCCGAACTTCATCGGTCTGGTCGATTCGAGCCTCGACTGGCAGTACATGATCGAGCTGCTGATGCTGGCGCGCCGGGTCCGTCCGTCGTTCGCGCTGCTGTCCGGATCGGAGTACCTCATTTCGGCGCATGCGATTGGTGCCACCGGGTCCTTCTGTGCCCTGGCCGGCATCGCGCCCAGGGCGGTTCGCCGCCTGCATGAACTGTGCGTGTCCGAGCGCTACGAAGAAGCGCGCCCGCTGCAGAACGCGGTTGCTGCCCTGCGAATGGCGATCAAGCCGTGCGGCATCGCCGGCCTCAAGGCTGCTTCGCGTGCGATGGGGCGCGATTGCGGCGATATCCGACCGCCGCTGACCCCGCTGTCCGTGGCGCAGGGCACGGCGCTTTCGCTGGCGCTGTCGAAGATCGGCATGCTCGGCGACGAACCGCAGGGCTGGTAGCACCGTGGCCGACGACGATCGACCGGAAGCGGCTCTGCGCGACGTGCCCGTGGCCCTGGTGACAGGTGCCGCACAGGGCATCGGTGCGGCCATCGCGGTTGAACTGGCCCGCACCGGGCACGACCTCGTAGTGTCCTCGATGCAGCCTTCCAGGCTTGACCCGGTCTGCGCGGCGATCCGGGCCACGGGACGACGCGCCGTTGCGATCGCGCTCGACCTGCGCGATACCGGCGATCTCGAGGCGGCGATAGGGCGTGCCGCCGGGGCTTTCGGACGGCTGGACGTGCTGGTGAACAATGCAGGCGTCCCGCTCAAGGTGCCTGCGCTCGATGTGACGCCCGACGCCTGGGATGCAGTGATGGCGACCAACCTTACCGGCACCTTCTTCCTGACCCAGAAGTTCGGTGCGTGGCTGGCACGCGAACATCGGCCCGGCTGCATCATCAGCATCGCCTCCACGCATGCGCTCGTCGGCATGGCCGACCGCACGGTGTATGGCATCGCGAAGGCCGGCATCCTGCAGATGACGCGAATGCTCGCCATCGAATGGGCGCCGCTGGGCATCCGCGTCAATGCGGTCGCGCCAGGGCGTATCGACACGGCTGCCCGCGCAGGTTCGTTCAAGCAGCCGGGCTACCTCGAGTCTGCGCTGGGACGCATCCCGCTCGGCCGCCTGGGCCTGCCGGAGGAGGTCGCAGCCGCGGTGGCCTACCTGGCGCAGCCGGCCGCCGCTTACATGACCGGGCAGACCCTCGTGCTCGACGGGGGCGTCACCGCGCAGTGAGCCGGGCCGCGGCGTACGTCACGGCTGGATCCCGGCTTCCTTCACCACCTTCATCCAGCGCGCAAGCTCGACCTTGATCAGCGCCGCGAATTCTTCGGGCGAGGCGCTGGGTGTCGGTTCGGCACCGTCGCGCAGGAAGCGGTCGCGGATCGCCGGTTCCTGCAGCACCTTGACCACGGTGGCATGCAGGATGCCTACGACGTCGCGGGGCGTGGCCGCCGGCGCGAGCAGGCCGTACCACTGCACCGCATCGAAGCCCGGGACACCGGACTCCGCGATCGTCGGGATGTCGGGCGCACCGCTCACCCGCCGGGCGCTCGTCACTCCGTAGGCGCGTACCCGGCCTGCGCGGATCTGCGGCAGCGCGACCAGGATGTTCGACATCATGAGCGGCACATGGCCGCCCACGACATCGCCCAGCGCCGGCCCCACGCCCTTGTATGGAACATGGACCATCTTCGTGCCCGTCGTGAGCAGGAACAGTTCCATCGACAGGTGCTGGTTGGCACCGATGCCGCCGGTGGCGAACTGAAGCTGGCCCGGCCGCGTGCGGGCCAGTGCAACGAGTTCCTTCACGTTGCGAGCGGGCAGGGCTGGATTGGCCACCAGCACGTTCGGCAGCGTCACCGTCATCGAGATCGGTGCGAAATCACGCGCGAGGTCATACGATGTCTTCATCATCGCGGGATTGCTGGTGTGCGATGCGATCGCAGCCAGCAGTGTGTAGCCGTCGGGCGTGGCTCGCGCCACCAATTCCGCGCCTATGTTGCCGCTCGCGCCCGGGCGGTTCTCGAGCACGAACGGCTGCCCCAGCAGGTCGGACATCCGCGGTCCCAGGATACGCGTCGAGGTATCGGTGCCGCCGCCTGGTGGCGACGGGATCACGATCCGCACGGGTTTGTCGGGATAAGCGGCCAGCGCTGCCATCGGCCATAGCGCCGCGGCCAGCGCAGCGAAACCCGCGGCGCATCCTGCGCTGCGAGGTAATGAACGGGACCGCATCCTGACCGTGACCAGACCAGAACCTGCGTACATGCTTGCTCCTCCGTGCCGGGAGCGTCCTGCGGCCGATCGCGCGGTTGCGTCGGGCCGTTCGAAAGCCGCTCCGTACATGAAGCTTAGCGCAGTGCCAGCCCGCGGGTAGAATGCCGATCACCTTGGATACCCCGTCAATGCCCGCACCGCCGCGCGACCTCTGCACCGACTGCGGCATCTCGCGCACCTCCGACCCGAAGCGCTGCGGCCGCGCCTGCCAGTTCATCCGGCCCGACTATCCCGCGCTCGAAGCGCAGGTGCACGGGCGAAGCCGCGATCCGGCCCGGGTGGACGAACTGCACTTCGGGCCGTTTCGCCGCATGCTGCGCGCCTCGATGAAGCGGCCGGCCGAGGGCGCGCAGTGGACCGGCATCACCACCGGCATCGCCGAGCGGCTGCTCGCGCGCGGGCTGGTCGATGCGGTGCTCACCATGGCTCCCGACCCGGACGATCGCTGGCGCCCGGTGCCGGTGCTGGTCACCTCGGCCGCCGACATGGCCGCCTGCCGCGGCATGCGCATGGGCTATGCGCCGCTGCTGTCGCTGCTCGAGCCCGCGCTCGCGGCGGGCCACCGGCGGCTTGCGGTGGTCGGCATCCCCTGCCAGGTGTACGCGCTGCGTGCGCTCGAGAAGGAACTGGGTTTCGAGCGTCTCTACGTGATCGGCACGCCGTGCTCGGACAACACCACGACCGACAACTTCCATGCGTTCCTCGACCTGCTGGCCGACGACCCGTCGACCATCACCTACCTCGAGTTCCGCGCCGACTACCGGGTCGAGCTGCGATTCACCGACGGGCGCACGAAGCTGATCCCCTTCCTCGACCTGCCGATCTCGAAGCTGCCGCCGGACTTCTTCCCGCTCACCTGCCGTACCTGCGTCGACTACACCAACGTGCTGGCCGACATCACCGTCGGCTACATGGGCGGGCAGGGCGAGCAGTGGCTGCTGGTGCGAAACGAGCGCGGCGAGGAACTGCTCGGGCTGCTGGGCGACGACGTGCACACTGCGGCGCCAGGCTCGGCCGGCAAGCGCCAGGGCCCGGTGAAGGGTTTCCTCGCCAACGTGGAGCGGGCGGCCGGCGGCCTGCCGCTGCGTCGGATGCCCGGCTGGCTGCGCCCGCTGGTGAACTTCCTGATGCCCAGGATCGGCCCGCGCGGCCTGGAGTTCGCGCGCACCCGGGTCGAGATGAAGGCGCTGGAGTCGGTGGTGCACCTGCGGCGCGAGCAGCCCAGGCGCCTGCGGCACATGGTGCCGGCCCACCTCTGGGCGCTGGTCGCTCCCTACGGGTTGGTGCCGCGCGAGGGCGAACAGTCCGCAGCGCGCGACGGTGCCGCGCCTGGATCGACGTCGCGGCACCCGCCCGGCCCGATCGACTGACCGGACCCGCTGCACGGGTCCGGCCGGGTGCCCTGGCGCCGGTACCCGCTCAGGCCGCCTTCGCGAACTGCGCCTGCACTTCCTTCTCGTAGGCCTCGACCTTCTGCACGCTCGGGCGGGCGCGCATGCGGTCCATGTGCGCCAGGCAGTTCGGGAAGGCGGACAGGTCGAGCTTGAACTGCGCGGCTCGGCGGAAGCACCAGAAGAAGTAGGAATCCACAGCGGTGAAGTGGTCGAAGAACCATTCGCGCCCCTGCAGCAGTTCCTCGGCGATCTTCAGGTCCTCGAACAGCAGCTTCTGGGCGACCCGCTTCACGCCATCGTAGGCCTCGGGGATGTCGCAGTAGTTCTCGGGACGGGCGTTGGGCGTGAGGTGCGGATGGATGGTCGAGGTGAACCAGGACATCAGCGAGATCGCCTTGAACTCGTCGAAGCCGGCGGGCAGCAGTTTCGCCGCGGGGAAGCTGCGCGCGATGAACTGCTGGATCGCCACGTTCTCGGTCAGCGGGTAGCCGTCGACCAGCAGCACCGGCACCTTGCCCTTCGGGTTCACCGCGAGGTAATCGGCGCTCTTCTGCTCCTTCGCGCCGGTGTTCACCGTGCGTACCTTGAACGGTGCGCCTGCTTCGGTCAGGTTCACATACGCCACCAGCGAGCAGGCCATCGGGGCGTAGCAGAGCGTCAGGTCCATCGGTGTTTCCTCCATGTCGGTTCCGGGCATCCTACCTGCGTGCGCGGCGGGATGGGTCGCCTGCGGGATCGCCTGCGGGGGCGAATCCAGGTCAACAGCCGGCGGCGGGCGCGCGTTAGGATGATGCCATGGCCCTTTCCCGCGCCGACCTCGAAGCCGACCTGCTGCGCAGGCAGTACGAGCAGTTCCATCCGGAACTGCCGATCGTGCCGCAGCACGCGTTCGATGCATCGCTCGAGCGCGTGCTCGAGGCCGTCGGAGAGGGGCGCGACCTGTGGCTGTTCGCCTATGGCTCGCTCATCTGGAACCCGCTGTTCCATTTCGAGGAGCGACACCCTGCGCTGGTGCATGGCCTGCACCGCCGTTTCTGCCTCTGGTCCAGGATGGGGCGCGGCTCGCCTGACCGCCCCGGCCTGATGCTCGCGCTCGAGCATGGTGGCCGCTGCCACGGCTTCGCGTTCCGCATCCCGGCGCGCCAGTTGCGCAC
Source organism: Betaproteobacteria bacterium (assembly GCA_947458265.1). Taxonomy (GTDB): domain Bacteria; phylum Pseudomonadota; class Gammaproteobacteria; order Burkholderiales; family CAIKXV01; genus CAIKXV01. Next base: position 34,711 of record CANGYF010000006.1, on the reverse strand, counting down.
CGAGCTGACCCTGATCTGGCGGCGCGAGATGACCATGGGGGCCTACGAGGCGCGCTGGGTGAAATCGATCGTCGGCGGTGAGTCGGTGCGCGCGCTGGCCTTCGTGGTCAACCGCAAGGGATGGCAGTACGCCGGCAAGCTGCCGTCGTGCGAGGTCGTGCAGGTGCTCGCACACGCCCGAGGGCGGCTCGGCTCGGCGGCGGAATACCTGTTCCAGACGGTCGACTGCCTCAGGGCCAATGGCGTGCAGGATGCGCCGCTGTTCGCGCTGGCGGAGCAGGTGGCTGGCATCCAGGCCTGCATGCCGGTGGCTGACGGATCGGCTGCCGCGCCGTAGGCGGTACGCCCGATCGCCGACCGATCAGTCGCGGGTGCCGAAGGCCAGCAGCGTCACGTCGTCCGCCTGTTCGCGGCCGGTTGCAAAGCGGTCCACCGCGTCGACCAGTCCGTTGGCCAGTTCCGTCATGCTGCCGGTCCTGAGGGACTCGGCGGTGGCCAGCAGCCGATCTTGACCGAACCACTCGTTGTCGACCGACTCGGCATCGGTCAGGCCGTCGGTATAGAGCAGCAGCCGACTGCCCGGTGGCAGGTGGACGGTGCCCGCCCGATAGGCCGCGTCCGGCAGGATACCGGCCACCACGCCAGGGGGGCTGGCAAGCCAATGGAAGGGTTCGTCGCCCAGCGCGATCAGCGGGGGATTGTGCCCCGCATTCACGTAGGTGAGCTGCCGGCTGGACAGATCGTAGACTGCGCAGAACAGGCTCACGAACAGCGACGTGTCGTTGTTGTTGCACAAATGCCGGTTCACGAGTTCCACGATGCGCAGCGGCTTGCGCCGCCGTGCCGTCTCGTTCCACAGCGTGGTCAGGGTGCGCACCATGAACAGCGCCGACGGCAGTCCCTTGCCGCAGATGTCGCCGATGGTCAGGAACAGGCGGTCGGCGTCGAGCGGGAAGGCGTCGTAGAAGTCGCCGCCGATCTCGCGGGCCGGGCGCATGTAGCCGGCGCAATCGACCTGCGGCTGTTCCGGGAACAGCGGCGGCACCGGCAGCATGCTCGTCTGGATTTCCTTGGCCAGCTTCAGCTCGCGCTGCAGCCGCTCGAGTTCGAGTGCGGCCCGCACCTGGTCTGCGATCAACCGGTCCGAACGCCGGATGCGCCCGGCGAGTATGGACAGCAGGTTCTCGGCCACGCCCGGTACGACCATCATCTTCTTGAGCAGCACGTCGCCCGGGATCATCAGCAGTTCGGAGTCGACGTCTGCGATCACGAATGCCGAAGCGGCCTTGCCGTCGAGCAACTGCATCTCGCCGGCGCAGTGTCCTGCCTCGATCACATGGATTGGTGCGGTATCTTTGCGCTCGACATGTACGCGCAACCGGCCGCTGAGCACCACGGCGACATCCGGCGAGCGTTCGCCGGGTGCCAGCCAGACCTCGCCGGCTGCCATGCACTGGCGCCTGCATTCGGCGAGCAGCGGCTCCAGGTCGGAATAGGCGGCACCGCGGAAAATCCGGATACGCGAGATGAATCCGTTCCAGCGCCGATCATCGTTCGTACGCTCGCGCAGCGGGCGGAGGTCTCCGGCCATGGCCGGCACGACGGGTTCGGCGCTCTTGAGCGAGCGTCTGTCGGGGCCGCGCTCGATCCAGTTGTCTGGAAACCGGGTGTCTTCGCCGCCGAAACGGATGACGAAGGTCAGCACGTTGCGCCCAGCGCGCCGCTCGTATTGGCACTCTTCGGCGAATCGATGCAGCAGGCGGACCCCCGCGCCACCCTCGACGGCGAGCGAGGTCGGCAGGGGCGGCGGCTCGGCCGACGCCGGGTCGAACGGATCGCCCGAGTCGGAGATCCTGCAGCGCAGCCAGTTGCCCGCGACCTCGCAGACGATCTCGGTCTGCGGCGCCTGCGCGTCCTTGCCACCATGGACGATGGAATTGGTCAGCGCCTCGGTCAGGCAGAGGTCCGCCCGGAACAGGTCGTCCTCGTCCATACCAGCCTCGGCACCGATCTCGCGAACCAGATCGACGCCCCGCCTGACCGACGCCAGCTCATTGGGCACCTGCAGCCGACGGCTGAGGCGCTGGGTGGCCATGTTCGGACTCAGGTCGCGTTGCCCCGGACGAGCGCCGCTTCGACAGTGTCGAACAGGGGGATCACCTGGTCCACGCCGGCGGTGACCAGCACCTTGCGTACCATCTCGGACGGGGCTGCCAGCACGATGCGGCCGCCGCGCTGCGACTGCGCACGGGCGGCGGAAAACAGCGTGCGGATGCCGATCGACGCGATGAAGTCGACGCTGGACAGGTCGACCACGACCCGCCGCGCCTTGGTCGTGGTGGCGAACGTGAACGGGTCTTCGATCGACTGCGCACCCTCGATGTCGAATCGGCCTTCGAGGCCGACCAGAATGGAGTCGCCTTCAAGCTGCTGGATGGTCATCTTCACGGCGCTGCTCCAATTCATGCCAATGGGAGGACTGCTCACTACAAACCAGCGTGACATGATGACATGACATCTTGATTACGCCGTCACGCCGTCGTCATGGCGTTGCGCGCCGATAGTGTACCGGCGACGCGTCGCAGCGGCCTCGCGTACGATCGGCCTTTCCTGTCCAATGCTTCCTGGAGTTCCTGCGATGCGTTCCGAGACCCGGCCTTTCCCCTCCCGATCGCTGCATGTCGAGACCGGCCCGCGCCACGGCGGGACACTGCGGTGCGGGCCTGCCGCGCTGATTGCGGCGCTGGCATCCGTGCTTGCCTGCACCAGCCTGCCAGCTGCTGCACAGTCGTTCCCGTCGAAGAGCCTGCGCATCGTCGTGCCCTATGCGCCGGGTGGCGTCGTCGACTATGTCGGCCGCACGCTCGGGCAGAAGCTGTCCGAGCAGCTCGGCCAGTCGGTGGTGATCGACAACCGCGGCGGGGCCGGCGGCATGGTGGGCACGGAAGTGGCCGCGCGCGCCGGCGCCGACGGCTACACGCTGCTGGTGATGGACCCCGCGATCGTGATCAACCAGGGACTGCAACCGCAGGTGCCGTACGACGTGCTGAAGGATTTCCGTACGGTCACCATCGTCACCTCGTCGCCGCTGGTGCTGGCGATCAACCCGAAGGTGGGGGCGCGCAGCGTGCCGGAGCTCGTCGGGATCGCCAAGGCGAAGCCGGGCACGCTGTCGTTCGCCTCGGCCGGCATCGGCACCACGCCGCACATGGCCGGCGAGTTCTTCAAGTCGCGCATCGCGCAGGACATCGTGCATGTCCCGTACAAGGGCAGCGGCCCGGCGATGACCGACCTGATCGCCGGCAACGTGCAGATGACCTTCTCCTCGATCGCCGCGGCGATCCCGTTCTTCAAGGATGCACGGCTGGTCGGCCTCGCCACCACCGGGCCCAAGCGGGTGGCCGCGCTGCCCGACCTGCCGACGATGATCGAGGCGGGCTTCGCCGGCTTCGAGGTCGAGCTGTGGCAGGGGCTGTTCGTGCCCGCGGCCACGCCAAAGGACACCGTCGCGCGGCTGCATTCCGAGACGGTGAAGGCGCTGGGCACGGCCGAGCTGCGCGCGGCGCTGGCGAAGGTCGGCAACGAGCCGGTCGGCAATTCGCAGGCCGAGGCCGAGCAGTTCGTGCGCGCCGAGCTTGCGAAATGGGCGAAACTGGTGAAATCCGCGGGCATCAAGCCGCAGTAGCAGCAACACGGAGGGACCCATCATGGCTGGACCATCGACGCCCCGGGTGGCCATCGTCACCGGTGCAGGAAGCGGCATCGGCCGCGCCTCGGCGCTCGCGCTGCTGCGCGACGGCTGGCATGTCGCGCTGGCCGGGCGCCGGCCCGACGTGCTGCAGGCCGTGGCGGCTGAATCGGGTGCCGGTACGCGCGCGCTTGCGGTGCCCACCGACATCACCTCGCCCGACTCGGTCGCGGCACTGTTCGCTGCGGTGAAGCAGGCCTGGGGCCGGCTCGACCTGGTGTTCAACAACGCCGGTCTGAACGCGCCCGGGGTGCCGCTGGAAGACCTGCCGGTCGAGAAGTGGCTGGCGGTGGTCAACACCAACCTGACCGGTGCATTCCTGTGCACCCAGCAGGCGTTCCGGATGATGAAGGAACAGGTGCCGATGGGCGGGCGCATCATCAACAACGGCTCGATTTCGGCGCACGTGCCGCGGCCCGACTCTGCGCCCTACACGGCGAGCAAGCACGGCATCACCGGCCTCACGAAGACCACGGCGCTCGACGGACGCAAGTACGACATCGCCTGCTGCCAGATCGATGTCGGCAACGCGATGACCGAGCTGGCCGCGCGCATGTCCAAGGGCGTGAAGCAGGCCAACGGCGAGATCAAGGCCGAGCCGATGATCGACGTCGAGGATGTCGGCCGCACCGTGCTGCACATGGCCAACCAGCCGCTGCACGTGAACCTGTTCACCGTGACCATCATGGCGACCAAGATGCCGTTCGCCGGGCGCGGCTGACCCGAAATCCAGGCCGAAATCCGGGTCAGACACGCATTAACCCGAAATCCGGGTCAGACACGGTTTAGCCAGCTGCCAGGCCCCGGGGCAGGACTCGCGTAAAGTCCGCCCACGCCCCCATTATCGATCGGGCTCACTTTGTCCCCCTTCCGTTTCGACAACACCTACACCCGCCTCCCCCGCCTCTTCTATTCGAAGCAGGGGGCTGCCGCCGCGCCGGCACCGAAGCTGGTGCTGCTGAACCATGCCCTGGCGCGCGACCTCGGCCTCGATTTCTCCGGCATGGACGACGCCGCACTCGCGGCCCTGTTCTCCGGCAACGCCCTGCCCGAAGGCGCCGAGCCGTTCGCCCAGGCCTATGCTGGCCACCAGTTCGGGGGCTTCTCCCTGCTGGGCGATGGCCGTGCGCTGGTGCTGGGCGAGCATCTGGTGCCGGACGGCCGGCGCGTGGACATCCAGTTCAAGGGCTCCGGTCCGACCCGCTACTCGCGCAGCGGCGATGGCCGCGCCGCGCTCGGGCCGATGCTGCGCGAGTACGTGATCAGCGAGGCGATGCATGCGCTCGGCATCCCGACCACCCGCTCGCTTGCGGTGGTGGGCACCGGCCAGGCGGTGTACCGCGAGCGGCCGTTGCCGGGGGCAGTGCTCACGCGCGTCGCCGCGAGCCATCTGCGCGTGGGCACCTTCCAGTACGCGGCCGCGCAGGGCGATCCGGCGCTGGTCGCGCAACTGGTGGAGTACGCACTTGACCGGCACTACCCGCACCTGAAGAACGAAGCCAACCGCGGGCTGGCGCTGCTGAAGGCGGTCGGCGAGCGGCAGATCGCGCTGGTCACCGAGTGGCTGCGGGTGGGCTTCATCCATGGCGTGATGAACACCGACAACGTCACCATTTCCGGTGAGACGATCGACTACGGCCCGTGCGCGTTCATGGATGCCCACGATCCGACCACGGTGTTCAGCTCGATCGACCACCAGGGCCGCTATGCGTTCGGCAACCAGCCGCGCATCATGCTGTGGAACCTGGCGCGCTTCGCCGAGGCGCTGCTGCCGTTGATCGACGAGGACGGCGACAAGGCCGTCGAGCTCGCGACGGCCGAACTGCATGCGCTGGCCGACACCTTCGAGGCCGGCTGGCTGGCGATGATGGGCCGCAAGCTCGGGCTGTCGGGCAGCGAGCCGGACGACCGCGCGCTGTGCGACGACCTGCTGTCGTGGATGACCGAGGCGCGCGTCGACCACACGAACACCTTCCGCGCGCTGGCGGTCGACGGTATGCCGGCGGGCGCAGCCTTCGCCGAACCGGCGTTCGCGGCCTGGCAGGCGCGCTGGCACGCCCGGCTCGACCGGCAGAGTGGCGACCGTGCTGCCGCGTTCGAAGGCATGCGGCTGGCCAACCCGGCCTACATCCCGCGCAACCATCAGGTCGAGGCGGCGCTGGCCGCCGGTACCGCCGGCGACCTGGCTCCGCTGCACCGGCTGCTCGAGGTGCTGGCCGACCCTTGCACCGAGCGCGCCGGGCTGGAGGACTACGCTCAGCCGGCGGTGCCCGACGGGCGGGCGTACCAGACGTTCTGCGGGACGTGAGCCGCTGACCTTGATGCTCGCGCTGCGCCCGCCACTGGATGCAGTATCCTGACGACCATGCCGTTCTGCCGTGGCGCCCTGGCGACGCCGCGGTATGATCCGGCCGCGGGCAGTCCGGGAGGCGCCCGGGTTCCCAGCGCAGGAGCCGCCCGTCTCAATCGCCGTCCATCGGAGGTTTCAATGAATACTCGTATTGCCGTGGCGTCCTTCGCCGTGCTGTCGGCTGCGTTCGCGCCCGCCGTGATGGCCCAGGCCTATCCGACCAAGCCGCTGCGCATGGTCATTCCGTTCGCGCCCGGTGGCGGCAGCGACTTCATCGGCCGCATCGCTGCGCAGCAACTGTCCGACTCGCTCGGCCATCAGGTCGTCGTCGAGAACCGCGGCGGTGCCGGCGGCTCGCTCGGCGTCGAGGTCGGCATGAAGGCGGCGCCCGACGGCTACACGCTGACGCTGATCGCGGCCAGCTATCCGGTGAACCCGGCTCTGTACAAGCTCAACTTCGACCCGATCAAGGACATCCAGCCGGTGATCCAGATGTCCCAGGGCCCGTTCCTGGTGGCGGTGCATCCGACGCTGCCGGTGAAGACGGTGAAGGACCTGATCGCCCTCGCGAAGAAGAACCCGGGTGGCCTAAACTACGCCACCAGCGGGCAGGGCAGCATCGTGCACCTGGCCACCGAGCACTTCGCGAGCATGGCCGGCATCAAGATGACCCACATCCCTTACAAGGGTACGGGTCCGGCGCTGACCGACACCATCGGCGGCCATACCCAGCTGATCTTCGGCAGCATCGCGTCCACCCTGCCGTTCGTGCGCTCGAACAAGCTGCGTCCGATCGCGGTGACCACCGCCAAGCGCATCGGCGCCGAGCCGAACATCCCGTCGATCGGCGAGACGGTGGCCGGCTATGACGTCACCAACTGGCACGGCATCCTCGTGCCGCGCAACACGCCGCGCCCGATCGTCGACCGCATCAACGCCGACCTGCAGAAGGCGCTGTCGAACAAGGAGATGATCACCCGCCTGAACGCCGATGGCGTCGAGCCGGCCGGCGGTACGCCGGAAGCGTTCGGTGCACGCATCGCGCGCGAGATCGAGCTCTGGCGGAAGATCGTCGCGCAGGCGGGCGTAAAGGCCGAGTAAGCAGCCGGTAGCGGCAGCCCTCCTCGGGGGCAGCGTGAAAAAGGGGCGCCGCGAGCGCCCCTTTTTTTCAGAGCAAATCCGGGTCAGACCCGCATTTTCCGCGAAGGCGGAAATGCGGGTCTGACCCGGATTTTTTGACCCGGATTGCATGAAAGGCGGAAATGCGTGTCTGACCCGGATTTTTTGCTGCCGGTTTTGGCGTCAAGCGCGGGCGAGGGATGTGACCGTGGCGGGCTTGCGCGCGGGTGCGCCGAGGAACGCGAAGTCGACCTCCGGTGCGCGTCCGCTGACGATGTCGGCGATCGCCTTGCCCGAGCCGCAGGCATGGGTCCAGCCAAGCGTGCCGTGCCCGGTGTCGAGGTACAGGTTCGGGATCCGGCTGCGGCCGATCAGCGGCACGTTCGACGGCGTGGCGGGTCGTAGCCCGGTCCAGTAGCGCACCTGGGAACGGTCGCCGGCTTCCGGGAACAGGGTGAACATGCGATCGACGATCGCGCGGCAACGGGTCTCGTTCAGTTCGGTATCGTACCCGTTGAGTTCCGCGGTGCCGGCGCAGCGCAGGCGGTCGCCCAGGCGCGAGAACACGATCTTGTACTCATCGTCCGTGAGGCTCACGTTCGGCGCGACATGCTGCGGGCCGACTGGCAGGGTCACCGAATAGCCCTTGGCCGGGTAGATCGGCACAGTGATGCCCACCGTGCCGAGCATGCGTGCGCTGTAGCTGCCCATTGCCATCACGAAGGCATCGGCGCTCAGCGTCGACGGTGTGCCATTGGCATCGACCATGCGGACCGAGGCGATCTGGCCGCCGACCTTGTCGAGGCCGAGGATGCGCGTCTCGCCGAGGAAGGTCACGCCGCGCGCCGCTGCACGCTTCGCCAGTTCGACGCTGAACTTGTGTGCATCGCCCGATTCGTCGGTGGCCGTGAAGCTGCCGCCCACCAGCCGTGCACGCGCCGACGCCAGCGCCGGCTCGATGCGCACGCAGGCGTCGGCGTCCAGCATGTCGATCTCGCAGCCGTGGTCGCGCATCACCTGCGCCGGGGCCATCGCCGCGTCGAACTCCTTCTGGTCGGTGTAGAAGTGCAGGATGCCTCGGGTGAGGTGGTCGTACTCGAGGCCGGTCTCCGCGCGCAGGGCCTGGAGCGTCGCCCGGCTGTACAGGCCGAGGCGCACGATCTGCGCGATGTTGTGCCGGGTGCGTGAGGGCAGGCACTCGAGCAGGAAGCGCGCGCACCAGCGCCACTGCGCCGGATCCATGCGCGGACGGAACAGCAGCGGTGCGTCCTCGCGCGCGAGCCACTTCAGCACCTTCAGCGGCGCCGACGGGTTGGCCCAGGGCTCGGCATGGCTGACCGAGATCTGCCCGCCGTTGGCGAAGCTGGTTTCGTTGCCGGCGACCGGCTGGCGGTCGATCACGGTGACTTCATGGCCCGACTTGTTCAGGAACCATGCCGCAGTGGTACCGACGACGCCGGCACCGAGCACGATGACTTTCATCGCTTTCTCCAGGGTTGTGCAGACAGGGAGGCAGCGTCGATGAACCCGACTACCGCCCGACTGTCCGTTTACCTGAGAGATTGCGCGATCCGGACGTCCAGACGTCCGTGGCCACGTTGCCCCTTCGGTGGGCCCCATCCCGCGCTGCGTCCGCACGACTCACATCGGCATTCGCACCGCGACCGGGCCGCTCTCCAGTCTGCCAAACCGTATCCAGTATGTGGGCCTGAGCGATCCCGGGCGGGTTGCGCCTTCGGCGGCCGGTCACGACCGGCACTCTCCTGAACACGCATGCAGTCTAAGCCGATGGATCGGCCGGGGTCAACCGGCAGTGCGCCAGTGCGCTCAGGCCGGCGCCGCTGCCTGCCGCGCATGCCGTATCGCCAGCAGCAGGCAGCAGAGGCCGAGCGCAGCCGCGCCGGCGAGCGACCCGAACATCGCCGGGTAGCTGCCCGAGAGCTGGTAGCCGACCGCGAACAGTGCCGGGCCCGCCAGAACGCCGGAGTAGGCGAACGACGAGGTGCCTGCAGTGACGGTGGCGATCTCGCGTGGCGGCGAGATGCGCGTGGCTTCGGCATGGTAGACGCCGTTCCAGCCGTAGGAGGTCGCGCCGAGCACGCCGACGATCAGCGCCACCAGTGCCGGCGGCCAGGTGCCATCGAGCCAGAACAACGCGATGCAGGTGGCGATCGTGCACAGCGACAGCCCGGTCAGCACCGGCGGTCCGGAGATGCGGTCGGCGAGGATGCCCCACACCGGCCGTGCAAGGCCGCCAGCGGCCTGGTACAGCGCGAGCAGCGCTCCAGCCTCGACCAGCGAATAGCCAGCCACCAGGTACAGGTAAGACACAAGGAAGGTCATCACGCTGCGCTGGATGAACGCGAACCAGAAGCCCGACAGCGCGAGCCAGCGCAGCGCCGGCCGCCGCCAGACCATGCCGATGCCGCCGCTGCGCGAGCCGAACAGCTTCGCCTCGCGGTTGCGTTCGCTGTCCCAGAGCGGATGCACCCACTGCATGAGCAGCAGCACCGCGAAGGCCACGACGATCGCTGGCAGCACCGACCATTGCCAGCCCAGGCTCACCGCGATCAGCGGCGCGGTCAGGCCGACCGCCACGCCGCCCAGCGGCACGCCGCTCTGCTTCACCGAGAAGATCAGGTTGCGGTGGCGCAGTGGTGTGAAGCGCACGATCACCTGCGCCGCACCGGGGTTGACCAGTCCGAGCGCGAAGCCGCACAGCAGCGTCGATAGCGCCATCGTCGGGATCGATGGCAACGCGGCCAGCGCCATGCCGGCGATGCAGAGCAGTGCCGCCACCTGCCCGGTGCGCGCCGGCCCGAGGCGCGCCACCATGCCGCCGCCGAAGGTAGCGCTGAGCACTGCGCAGCCGAACAGCAGGCTCACCTGGTAGCCGATCCAGGAGGCATCGACGCCGAGCGCGTCCGCGATCTTGGGTGCGACCGTGGGCAGGGTCACGTTGGCGCAGGCGGAGACCGACTGCACCAGCGTGATCAGGATGACGGCAACCCAGGCCGAGGCGCGCGGGTCATTGCTGGCAGGGGGTGTCGTAGCCTGGTCGATGGAAAGTGGCTCCCGGTCGGGTTATACAGCCGAAGCCCTGATCGTAACCCTGCCGATGCGGCATGGCCTGTCGGCGTCGGCAGGCTTCACTCGATCGGCAGGTAGTTCACTTCCACGATCTCGACGTCCTCGACCCCGGCTGGCGTATGCAGGGTCACCGTATCGCCCTCGCGCGCCTTGGTCAGCGCGCGCGCCATCGGCGACACCCACGAGATGCGCCCGCGCTCGGTGTCGATCTCGTCGATGCCGACGATCGACAGCACCTGCTCGCTGTCGTCCTCGCGGGCGATGCGCACCGTCGCGCCGAAGAACACCTGGTCGGTCCACTCGCGCGCGGCCGGATCGACGATCTCGGCGAGGTCGAGCCGCTTGGTGAGGAAGCGGATCCGGCGGTCGATCTCGCGCAGCCGCCGTTTGCCGTAGATGTAATCGGCGTTCTCGGAACGATCGCCGTTGGACGCCGCCCAGGACACTGCCTTCACCACGTCCGGTCGCTCGCGGTCGAGCAGGTGCTTGAGCTCGGTCTTCAGCCGGGTGTATCCGTTCGGGGTGATGTAGTTGCGGCTGCCAGCGGGCAAGGGCGACGGACCTTCGAGCTCGTCGTCGTCGTCGCTGTCCGATTCTTTCGTGAATGCCTTGTTCAAGCGCGGTCCTGGCTGGTGTCCTGACTGGTGCGGCGTGCACGGCGCACGCCCGATTGTGCACGCAGCGCGAGCAGCATGCCTGCCAGCGGCGCGCAGGCGAGCAATGCGAAGGTGGTGGTGTAGGTGCCTGCCCAGCCGTACAGGGTGGTGAACAGCGAAGGGCCAGCCAGTGCGGTGACGAAAAGGAAGAACCCGGCGCCGCTGGAGACCAGTCCCACCTTGCCCGGTGGAGACAGGCGTGCGAGCTGGCCGTGGAACACGCCGTTCCAGCCGATGCCGATGAAGCCGAACAGCACGAACACCGCGACCACCGCAGGGCGCGGCCAGTGCTCGTCCATCAGCCCGGTGAGCAGGCACATCACCGTCATCAGCGCACCGGCGACGGTGAGGATGGCCAGGCTGTCGTGCAGCCGGTCGGCGAGGAAGCCGAGCGAGACCCGGCCCAGCGTGCCGCCGAACTGGGCCGCGCCGGCAATCAGGCCGGCGATCACCAGCGAATAGCCGATGTCCTTCACCAGCAGGTTCACGGTGAACGCGGTCAGTGCCACGTGCATCACGTTGAACGAGGCGCCGGCGAGCGCCAGCCAGCGGATCGGCACGTCCGACCACACGGCCGGGATGCCACCAAACGGATGCTGCAGCCAGGGCGCGCGCGGGTCGCGATCGTCGTCCCAGCGCGCGCGATGGGGCTGCAGCGTCGCAACGAGGGCCAGGCAGCAGACGGCAAACAGCACCAGCGCGCTCTGCCAGCCGAACACGACGGCGACCAGCGGGCCGATGATCGAGGCGAGCATGCTGCCCAGCGGCACGCCAGCCTGCTTCACCGAGAACACGACGTTCTGGCGCTCGATCGGCGTGAAGCGCGCTAGCGCATGTGCGGTGGCCGGCGTGGTGATGCCCAGCGCCGTGCCGATGAAGATGGACCCCGCGATGATCATCGGCACGGTGCCGACGCTCGCCAGCAGCAGGCCGACCGCACTCGTGCTAAGCGTGCACTGGATCGTGCGCGCCGCACCCAGCCGGCGGATCAGCGTGCCGGTGATGAAGGTTGAGCACAGTGCGCAGCCGTAGACGATGCTCGCCTGGAAACCGATCAGGGAAGCATCCACGCCGAGCGCGCGCGCAATCACCGGCGCCAGCGCGGGCAGGGCAGCGGTACAGATGGCGATCAGTGCCTGCGTCGCGGAGGCAAGGGCAATGACCGCAGCGGCGGATGTTAGGGCGCTCACGCGCTGGGACGGGACATGTCGGATCGATTGTATCGCGCCCCCGGCGCCGGCCATCGCAGCCCGCGGCCCCCATCCACCGCGGTCGCGCTATGCTGTCCAGTCCTGCCCCGGACCGGAAGTGTCGTACCCGGATGCGTATCCTGATCGTCGAAGATGAACCGCTGCTGGCCGACGGGCTGTCCCGTTCGCTGAAGCAGGCGGGCTATGCCGTCGACTGCCTCGATGACGGGCAGGCCGCCGATACGATGCTGCTGTCCGAGCAGTACGACTGCGTGATCCTGGACCTGGGCCTGCCCAGGCTCGACGGCCTGCAGGTGCTGGCCCGGCTGCGCAAGCGCGGCGGCCGCACGCCGGTGCTGATCCTGACCGCGCGCGACCGCCTGAGCGACCGTGTCGACGGCCTCGACCTGGGCGCAGACGACTACCTGAGCAAGCCGTTCGACCTGCCGGAACTGGAGGCGCGGGTGCGTGCGCTGATCCGCCGGGCGCAGGGGGCGGCCAGCGCCGACATCGTCGTCGGTGGCCTCAGCCTCGACACCGTCGGCAAGCGGGCGTCGGTGGCCGGGGTAGCGGTCGAACTGTCTGCGCGCGAGTTCGCGGTGCTCGAGGTGCTGATGCTCAGGGCTGGCCGGGTGGTCGGCAAATCGCAGCTGTCCGAGCGCCTCTACAGCTTCGGCGAAGAGGCCGGTCCGAACGCGATCGAGGTCTACATCCACCGGTTGCGCAAGAAGCTCGACCCGACGGTGGTCGGCATCCGAACCATCCGCGGGCTGGGCTACCTGCTCGAGGAACCCGGGGTCGCGCCCGATGCTGGCTGACGCTCCGCTGCGCAGGCAGCTGCTGATCTGGCTGCTGCCGCCGATCGTCGTGCTCTGGTCGGCCAGTGCCTGGGTGACCTACACGCTCGCCTACCGCTTCGCCACCAGCGCCTACGACCGCGCGCTGCACGATTCGGCGATCGCGCTGGCCGGCCAGCTGCGCATCGACCGTTCTGGCCGGGTGGTGGTCGACCTGCCGCAGATCGCGCAGAAGGTGCTGGTCTCCGACCTGCGCGACCGGGTGTACTACGCGGTGTCCGGCCCGAAGGGCGAGTTCGTGATGGGCTACAGTGGCATGCCGGTGCCACCGCCGGGCACCACGCCGGCGCGGCGCGCGGCGGCTACGCCCGACCCGGTCGAAGACACCGATGCCGGATCCGGCCCTGACATCGAACTGCCGCCACCGCGCTTCTACGAGGGCGAATACCGCGGCCAGCCGGTGCGTATCGCGGCGATGAGCGTGCCGCTGGTGTCGCTGTCGGCCGGGCGGGTGGAGGGCCATGCGCTGGTGCAGGTCGGAGAGACGCTGGTCGAGCGGCGCGAGATGGCGCGCGACGTGCTGATCGCGACGCTGCTGCCGCAGCTCGCGCTGATGCTGCTGATGACCGGCATCGTCTACGTCGCCGTCGGACGCAGCGTGTCTCCGCTCGAGGCGCTGCGACGCGAGATCGAGAACCGTTCCATCCGTGACCTCACGCCGGTGAAGGAGGACCGTGCACCGCCCGAGGTACGCAGGCTGGTGCGTTCGCTGAACGATCTGCTGTCGCGCATGTCCACCACGCTGGCAGCCCAGCAGCGCTTCATTGCCGATGCGGCGCACCAGCTGCGCACGCCGACTGCCGCACTGAAGACCCAGGTCGAGCTGGCGCAGCGTGCGGTCGACCCGGCCGAGACGCGCCAGCGGCTGGCCAGCATCCACGCGGCGGCCGATCGCAACGGCCGGCTGGTGAACCAGCTGCTGTCGCTGGCGCGCGCTGAGCCGGGCCGCACCGAACCGATGGCCCGTCGTCCGGTCGACATCGTCGACATCGCCCGTGCGGCGACCGAGCACTGGGTGCCGCAGGCGATCGCGCGCTCGATCGACCTGGGCTTCGAGGCGGGCTGCCAGCGCACCGAAGAGCCGGTCTGCGTGTCGGGCGACGCACTGATGCTGACCGAGATGCTCGGGAACCTGATCGACAACGCCCTGCGCCACACCCATCCGGGCGGTACGGTGACGGTCAGCGTGGCACGGGCGGTGGAGGATGGGCGCGCCCGGGTGCTGCTCTCGGTCGAGGACGACGGGCCGGGCATCCCGGAGGCGGAACGCGAGCGGGTGTTCGAGCGCTTCCACCGCGTGCTGGGCACCGGGACCGAGGGTGCCGGCCTGGGTCTCGCGATCGTGCGCGAGATCGCGGGCGCGCACGGCGGCCGGGTCGAGCTGGCACCGGCGGCGGGCGGCGGAGGCGCGCGCTTCACGGTGGTGCTGCCGGTGTCGGCGGCCACCACCACGCCGCCGGGCGCTTCGGCCGGTTCTCCGGCGGCCGCCACCGCCAGTGCCTCGGACGCGCCGGCAGCCGGCGCGGTACGGACGGGTTGAAATCCCCCGGCCTGCCCCCATAACGGGGGTTTTCCGCCACTGGACAGAGCAGGACGCCATGACCGATACATCCACCACCGCCGATTCCGCCGCCGAAGGCGGCCGCCAGACCCTGGGCTTCCAGGCCGAGGTGAAGCAGTTGCTGCACCTGATGGTGCACTCGCTGTACAGCAACAAGGAAATCTTCCTGCGCGAGCTGATCTCCAACGCGTCGGATGCCTGCGACAAGCTGCGTTTCGAGGCGCTGAGCGACGGTTCGCTGTTCGAGGGCGAATCCGACCTCGCGATCGACGTCGGCTTCGACCCGGCTGCGCGCACCATCACCATCACCGACAACGGCATCGGCATGACCCGGCAGGAGGCGATCGACAATCTGGGCACGATCGCCAAGTCGGGCACGCGCGAGTTCCTGTCCCGGCTCTCCGGCGACCAGGCCAAGGATGCCAACCTGATCGGCCAGTTCGGCGTCGGCTTCTACTCGGCGTTCATCATCGCCGACCGGGTGACCGTGAATTCGCGTCGCGCCGGGGTGCCGGCGGCGCAGGGCGTGCGCTGGGAGTCGACCGGCGACGGCGAGTACACGCTCGAGGCGGTCGAGCGGCCGGTGCGCGGCACCGAAGTGACGCTGCACCTGCGCGAGGGCGAAGACGACTTCCTGAACGCGATGCGCCTGCGCACCGTGATCCGCAAGTACTCGGACCACATCACGCTGCCGGTGCGCATGCACAAGGAGCGCTGGGACGCGGAGAAATCGGAGTACGTGACCGAATCCGAACGCGAGACGGTGAACCAGGCCTCGGCGCTGTGGTCGCGCCCGAAGTCCGAGGTCACCGACGAGCAGTACACCGAGTTCTACAAGCATGTCGCGCACGACTTCCAGGATCCGCTGGCCTGGGCCCATGCAAGGGTCGAAGGCAAGCAGGAATACACCCAGCTGCTGTACGTGCCGTCGCGCGCACCGTTCGACCTGTACGACCGGCAGCACAAGCGCGGGCTGAAGCTGTACGTGCGCCGCGTGTTCATCATGGACGATGCCGAGCAGTTGCTGCCTGCCTACCTTCGCTTCGTGCGCGGCGTGGTCGATTCGAGCGACCTGCCGCTGAACGTCTCGCGCGAGATCCTGCAGCAGAGCCGCGACATCGACGCGATCCGCGCCGGCTGCACCAAGCGCGTGCTGTCGATGCTCGACGACCTGGCCGAGAATTCGAAGGACAAGTACACGACGTTCTGGACCGAGTTCGGCAAGGTGCTGAAGGAAGGCATCGGCGAGGACTTCGCCAACCGCGACCGGGTGGCGAAGCTGTGCCGGTTCGCCAGCACCCATTCCGGCAGCGCGACGCAGGAGGTTTCGCTGGCGGACTACATCGGCCGGATGAAGCCGGGCCAGGAAAAGATCTACTACATCACCGCCGACACCCATGCGGCCGCGAGCAACAGTCCGCACCTCGAGGTGTTCCGCAAGAAGGGCATCGAGGTGCTGCTGCTGTCCGACCGGGTCGACGAATGGATGATGTCGAACTTCCCCGAGTTCGAGGGCAAGCCGCTGGCCTCCGTGGCCAAGGGGCAGCTCGATCTCGGTGCGCTCGAGGACGAGGCCGAAAAGGCGGAGCAGACCAAGACCGCCGAGGAGTTCAAGCCGCTGGTCGAGCGCGTGAAGGCTGCGCTGGGCGAGCGTGCGAAGGACGTTCGCGTCACCCTGCGCCTGACCGATTCCCCGGCTTGCCTGGTGGTCGAGGAAGGCGACATGGGCATGAACCTCGAGCGGCTGCTGAAGGCGGCCGGGCAGAGCATGGGGCCGGGCAGCACGCCGATCCTGGAGATCAACCCGCACCATGCGCTGGTCGAGCGGCTGGGCGCCGAGACCGACGAGGCACGCTTCGCCGACTGGGCCAACCTGCTGTTCGAGCAGGCGATGCTGGCCGAGGGTGGGCAGCTCGATGATCCGGGTTCGTTCGTGCGCCGGCTCAACGGGCTGATGCTGGCCCTGGCGGGGGCGGTGAAGGAGCCCTCGCGCATCGTCACGCCCTGAGCGCGCCAGGCTGCCGGTTCAGGGAGCCGGCAGCCTGCCTGCGATGGTGAAGCCTCCGGCGCTGCGCCGGTCGGGCTTCAGCACCACCAGTTCGCCCATCGCTGGCACGATACCGGTGAGCGCGGTGATGTTGATCTGGTGGGTGACGACCACCAGCGTGTCCTTGCTGAGGTAGGCCGCGACCCGGCTGCGCAGCTCTGCGGTCTGACGGGCGGCCGGATCGTCGCCGGACTTAGCGGCGCGCCGGTCGAAGAAGGAATCGGCCGCCGGCCAGGGCGTGACGCGGCCGAACGCTTCGGTCGCGGTGTCCAGGCAACGGCACCAGCGGCTCGACAGCACTTCGCCGACGGCTACGCCGGCCGCGTGCAGGGCCTTGCCGATGCGCCGCGACTGCTCGCGACCCTCGTCGGACAGGTTGCGCTGCGTGGCGCAGTCCTCCAGCCGGAACCCCGGCGGATCGCCGATGCCCGGCACCGTCTGCGCGTGGCGCAGCACTACCACCGCGCCGCCGGCGCGCAGCGCGGCCCACGCCGTCTCGGCGCTGGCCATGTCCTGCGCGGCTGCCGGCCGCGGGCCGTCCGGCCCGGCCAGCAGCAGCACGGCAAGGGCCGCGACGGCCAGCCGCAGGGCGCTGATGCACGCCAGCGCGGCCAGACAGCGGTGCCAGGCCTGGACGACTGGTCGGGGACGATGGGCAATCACGCTCGCAGTGTAGCGGCAGCCTCCGGGCCCGGACCACGGCGGCCGATTGCCCACCCGGTGCAGCCGCGCACTATCATCGCGTCCGGACGCTGAACATGAAACCCAAGAGGAGGAAACCGATGATCAAGCTCTACACGACGAAGAATTCCGGCAACGGCTACAAGGTACGGCTGCTCGCCTCGATGGTCGGCGCACCGTTCGAGCAGGTGTTCATCGACTTCGAGAAGAAGGAGCACAAGTCGCCCGCGTTCCTCAAGCTCAATCCGCGCGGCCAGGTGCCGGTGATCGAGGTCGAGGGCCGCGTACTCTGGGACTCCACCGCTTGCCTGGTGTATGTCGCCCGCAAGTATGGCGGCGAGTCCTGGCTGCCCACCGATCCGCTGGGCATGGCCGAGGTGGAGCAGTGGCTGGCGCTGGCGTCGAACGAGATCCAGTTCGGCATCCAGGCCGCGCGCGGCATCCTGCGCTTGGGCCGCCAGGGCGATGTCGCCGAAGGACAGGCGCGGGGCAGGGTCGCCCTGGATGCGATCGAGCAGCGGCTGGTGGACACGCCCTGGCTGGCGCTCGGACGGCCGACCATCGCGGACATCGCCTGCCAGGCCTATGTCGGCGTCGCCGACGAGGCGGGCATCGACATGAACGCCTATCCGAACACGAAGGCCTGGCTCAAGCGCATCGAGGGGCTGCCCGGCTGGGTGAGCCGGGTCCAGTGAGCCCGGCCGCACGATGAGCCTGTCGCTGCCCGCTGCCGCCCCCGGGCCGGCCTTCGTCCATGCGCACAGTCCCGCGCCGCGCTGGCAGGATGCCGCCGAGTCCTGCGCGCGTACGCTCGCCGCCTCGGGCATCAGTGCGAACCTGGGTTTCGTCTATGTGACCGATGCCCATGCAGGCGACCTGCAGTCGATCGTGGAACGGCTGCGGGAACGCAGCGGTATCTCGCACTGGGTCGGTACCGTCGGCATCGGCGTGTGCGCGACCGGCATCGAGTACCTCGACCAGCCGGCCATCGTCACCCTGGCCGGCGCGTTCCCCGAGGACGGTTTCCGGATGCTGCCGGCGATGGTCGATCCGTCCGCGCTGCCCGAGGGCCTGTACGCCTGCGGCGAGCAGGATGCCAACCTCGCGGTGCTGCATGGCGATCCGTCCAGCCGAAACCTGCTGCAACTCATCCACGGGGTGGCGCAGCGCGTGTCCAGCGGCTTCGCGATCGGCGGGCTCACCAGTTCGCGCCATGCGGTGTGGCAGGTGGCCGACACACTGTCCACCGCCGGGGTGTCCGGCGTGCTGTTCGGCGAGAACGTGCCGGTGCTCACCCGGCTCAGCCAGGGCTGCGTGCCGATCGGGCCGCGCCACCGGGTGACCGAATGCCATCGCAACGTGGCGATGAAGCTCGACGGCAAGCCGGCCCTCAAGGTGTTCGATGCCGACGTGGGCCAGCGGCTCGCCTCCGATTACCGGCAGGCTGCGGCCGAGGTGTTTGCCGCGATCACGATCCGGGGCAGCGACACCGGCGACTACATGGTGCGCAACCTGGTCGGCATCGATCCGCAGCAGCAGTGGGTCGCGGTCGGCGACTTGCTGGAGCCGGGCAGCGAGATCATGTTCTGCCGGCGTGATGCCAGGAGCGCGACCGAAGACCTCGAGCGCGTGCTCGCCAGCGCGCGCGAGGCGATCGGTAGCGTGCCGCGCGGCGGCCTCTATTTCTCCTGCCTGGGGCGCGGCGAGAGCCTTTTTGGCGCCGGCTCGGTGGAACTGGCGCTGATCGCGCAGCACCTGGGCGAATTCCCGCTCGCCGGCTTCTTCGGCAACGGCGAGGTGTCGCATGACCGCCTGTACGGCTATACCGGCGTGCTGCTGCTGTTCCCGTGACTGTTCTTCCCTTCACCTGCTTGCGGAATCGCGCCGGCAACCCCATATCGGCCTTTTGAAGAGGACGGCGCGCAGCACATGCAATTCAAGGACTACTACAAGACCCTGGGCGTCGAACGCAGCGCGAGCGACGACGATATCCGCAAGGCCTATCGCAGGCTCGCGCGCAAGTTCCATCCCGACGTGTCGAAGGAAAAGAACGCCGAGGAGCAGTTCAAGGCGGTGGGCGAAGCCTACGAGGTCCTGAAGGACAAGGAAAAGCGCGCGGCCTATGACCGGCTCGGTACCTATCGGCCGGGCCAGGATTTCCGTCCGCCACCCGGCTGGGAGCAGCAGTACGGACGCGGCGGCGTCCGCGGCGAGGACATGGACGGGCTCGACCTGGGTGACCTGTTCGGTGGCCTGTTCGGCGGCGGTGCGGCCAAGGGCGGCGGCTTCGGTCGAGGACGGGCGCGCAGTGCGCCGCCACGTGCGCCGATCGAGACCGATGTGACGATCACGCTCGACGAGGCACTGAACGGTACCGAGCGCACGTTCCAGATCTCCTCCGGCGACGGCACGCAGTACCCGGTCACGGTACGGATTCCGAAGGGTGCCGCAGCGGGTACGCGCATGCGCGTGCCGACGCGCGGCGTGGCCGGCGACATCATGCTTACCGTGCGTATCGCCGCACACCCGCTCTACACCGTGGATGGGCGCGACCTGCAGGTGGAGGTGGCCTTGACGCCGAGCGAGGCCGCGCTGGGCACGACCGTCGAGGTGCAGACGCCGGCTGGTCCGGTGCGCCTGAAGGTCAAGCCGGGTACCTCGAGCGGCCAGCGGCTGCGCCTCACCGGCCGTGGCCTGCCCAACCCGAACGGGGACCCCGGCAACCTGTATGCGCTGGTGCTGGTCAAGGTGCCGGCGGAGCTGAGCGAGGCTGAGCGCGAGGCCTACGAGCAGCTCGCGCGCGTGTCGACGTTCGATCCGCGCGCGGCGCGCTGACCCGGCAGCGCTGACTCTGCAGTTCTGACCCTGCAGTTCTGACCGGCAGCGCCGGCGGGCGCCTCAGCGCGCGGCCCCGGGGTCCAGGCGCCGGGCGCAGTCGCGCAGCAGTTCCACCAGGCCTGGACGGCGTTCCGAGTCCCAGACCACGATCCGCAGGTCGCCCGGGGTGCCGTCGCGGGTCGGGAAGCAAGCGACCAGGCGTACCACCGGTACCGTGCCGGAGACGGTCGCTGTCATGGCTGCCTCGGCAGGCAGGGTTTCACGGCGCCGGGCGAGCTTCACTTCCAGCGAGGTGGGCAACCGTTCCAGCACTGCCGCCGAGCGCAGCACTCGATGCCGTATGACCTCGGGTGTCGCAACCACGGCGGCGTCGGTGAACGAGACCTGCTCGGTCAGCGATGGTGGCACCAGCCGATGCAGCGCAGAGGTGTCCAGTACCCAGTGCCAGAGCGCCTCCAGGCCGGGGCCGGTCGGCAGTTCGCCGCGGTCGACCGTGCGCAGGCCGGCGGCCGGCGACGCGGCGGCGGCGGCAGTGGCGCGCAGGTCAGCCACTCGAGCCCGCAACTGCCAGCTGGTCGTGCCGCCAGCCCCGGCTGGCACGGCATGCAGCAGCGACAGGTCGAGCCGTTCGAGGCGGCCGCGGCGGCGGCGCAGGCGTGCATCGAGGGCGTTGGCCAGTCGCTGCGCGAGGGCAGAGCGGGCCGCCAGTGGCGGCAGTGGCGGCACCTGCACGGTCGCCGCCGGCGGCCATGGCGAGGGCAGGGGGGGGCTGTTCATCTGCAGGCCGTGGAAAAACCGTGGAGGCAGGAGGGTTCGCACGATGCCGGGTGGCACGATGCGGCAGGCGCAAGCATCTTCCCTCGGGCAGTTCTCCGCAAGTGTCCGATGCCGGCGCGGACCGTCCGGGCGCGGCTCGGGGCGGGCAGGCGAGCGCACGACGCAAGTGCATGGGTACGGCCCCTATAATCGGGCCCCCTCAATGCCGTGACGGACTTCCAATGAACACGCTGCCCGATCCGCGGCGCTATCCGGCGCGAGGCGCGCCCGACCGCCTGCTCGAACTCGCGCGGTCCTCGCTCGCCACCGGTGACCCGATCGCGCGCTCGGTGCACAACGACGTGCTGCTCTCCGCGATCCGAGCCTGCCATGAGCGGGGAGACGATGCCGTGGTCGCTGCCGCGCTGTCGGCAGCCGCGTCCGCGGAAGAGCATGCCTGCATCGCCCAGCGTGCGGCCGAGGCGGCCGAGGTGCCACTGGCCACCGGTGAGATCGGCGCACGGCTGTTCGCGCTGCCGCTGGTCCTGGTGGCCGGCGGACGCGAGGGCGCGATCCTCGGCGGCGCGCTGCCCGATATCGACGCGGTCACTGCGCTGCTGTCCGAACATGCGGCGCTGGGCGACGTGCAGCGCTACTCGCTGGGCAATGCCCTGTGCGCGGTCGAGTGCATCGAGGCGATCGCTCCCGGCGAACTGGCCCGCGCCGATGTCGACACGCTGGCCCGGCTTGCTCCGGGGTTCCAGCCCGAGCCGATCGTGCTGCCGTCGGCGGACGAGTCGGTGCACCTGCGCTTCCTGGTCGGGGTGGCCTGGGTGAGCAGCGAAGCGAAGCGCTGGATAGGCCCGCGCGACCCGGTGGGCAAGTGGGCGGTACCACTCACCCATGCGATAGCCGGCCAGCTCGCCCAGCCGAACGTGACCGTGCTGCCGCTGCCGCGGCCGCCGTTGCCCCTCGCACAGGCCGCTGCGGCCGGGCGCGCGGTGGCGGCCGAGATCGCGTTCCAGCTGTTCGTCGGCGGCGCCCTGCGGCGCGCGCGCGCCAGCACTGGCGAACCGACCGTGATCGTGGCTGCGCATCGTGCCGAGGATGCAGCGCCGGTGGCGCGCGGCGAGGTGCGGGTGACCTTCTCGTCGCCGTTCGACGATGCGATGTGCGACGCCTGGCGCTGGCCGCTGGGTCCGTCGGATGACCTCGGTGCGATCACCGCCTCGATCACCGGCCTGCTCGCCGAATGCAGGGTCGACGGCGTGGTGCTGGTGCCCGAGGTGCAGCCCGACCGGCATCCGGCGCGGCCGCACGAACGGCTGCTGCTCACCCATGCGCACCTCGATGCCGGCAACGGGGCGGCCGCCGGACAGCCGAGCAGCCACTGAACCGTTTCCGTAGCACAACGCAACGCACAACGCCTGCAGGAGCCGCACGTGCCTGAACGAAACAGTCCCATCGGTTGCATCCTGAACACCGGTCGCGCGACCGGGAAACCACTGCGGCGGGCGGTCGCGTCGACGCTGGCGCTGCTTGCCTCGCTGCTGTGGCTCGCGCCGGCGCCGGCCGCCGCGCAGCCGGAGACGTCCGAGGCCTACTTCAAGCGCGCGCTCCAGTACACCGCGCAGTTGCGCACGGTCGTCACGCTGCCGTTCGAGGGCGACCGCAAGGGCGCCATGCGCGGCGCCGGTTTCCTGGTCGATGCCGAGCGCGGCTGGATCATGACCAACTCGCACGTGGTGTCCGGCTCGCAGGCGCTGGTGCAGGTCGGCTTCACCGACAACGAGTTCATGGATGCCCGCCGGGTGTACGTCGACCCGTTCCTGGACCTGGCGATCGTGCAGGTGGATCCGGCACGCACCCGCGGCATACAGGTGCCAACGCTGGAGTGCGACCGCATGCCGCAGGTCGGCCATCCGGTCGGGGCGTTCGGGCATCCGTGGGGGCTGCGCTACACCGGCACCCGGGGCATCATCTCCGGCATCACCTCGCGCTTCGAGTTCGAGGTGCTGCAGACCGATGCACCGATCAACCAGGGCAACTCCGGCGGCCCGCTGATCAGCATGGAGAACGGCCGCATCGTCGCGATCAACACGATGACCATCCGCGGCGCGCAGAACACCAACTTCGCGATCTCGTCGGTGTATGCCTGCCGCATCCTGCGGCTGCTGCAGCAGGGCGTCGATCCGAGCCCGCCGGAGTTGACCTGGGTCACCTTCCGCGACGTCGACGAGCGGCGGATGCTGCGCATCGCGCGCAACTTCGCCCCGGCCGGCCTTGCCCTGGAGCCGGGCGACGTCGTGCGCGGCGTGGTCGGCGTGATGGAGCGGATCGACAACGACACGCAGCTGGTGCATGCCCTGCGCGGGCGGCTGGACAACTTCCGGCTGAACGTCGTGCGCGGCGGCAAGGAGATCGAACTGGCCGGACGGCTGCCACCGGCGGCACGGGTGATGGAGCGGCGCGGAATCCTGGTGGGCGGCGTGCTGATCTCCGAGTCGCGCTACCGCGACGGGCCCGACGTCGGCGCCCCGCTGCTGGTCGTACACCATGTAGAGCCCGGCTCACCGGGCCAGTCGGCCGAGATCGGTCCCGGCGACCTGCTCGAGACGGTCGCCGGCCAGCCGGTGCGCTCCCTCGAAGAACTCGCCAGCGCGATCGCCGAGCAGGCAAAGAGCCGGCGCGTCGTACCGGTGGTCCTGCGCCGCCTCGGCGGCGGCCAGCGCGCCTACTTCAGCTTCCTCGAGCGCCCGATGCCCCTGATCGGCATCCAGCTCGTCGACCTCGCCCGCAACGACTGAGATCCCGATAATCCGGGTCAGAGACGATTTACGCCGGATGGTTGCGATAACCCGGGTCAGAGACGATTTACGGATGATCGGGGTCAGACACCATTCACGTCAGTACCCCGTAAATCGTCTCTGACCCGGATTAGGCTGCGTAAATCGTCTCTGACCCGGATTTCGCAGATTTCGGTCAGAGGGGCAGGGCGGGGATGTCGTCGGGCTGGTCGATGCCGATCATCGCGGCGACATGGTCGGCGAGGGCCATCGATGAGGTCAGTCCGGGTGATTCGATGCCGAACAGGTTGATCAGCCCGGGGATGCCGTGAGTCTCGACGCCATGGATCACGAAATCGGCCGGCGGTTCGCCCGGGCCGGTGATCTTCGCGCGGATGCCGGTGTAGTCGGGCGTCAGTGCGCCGTCCTTCAGTCCCGGGTAGTAGCGGCGGATCGCTTCGTAGAACGCCGGTTCGAGCGAGTAGTCGAAGCGGTAGTCGATGTCGTCGATCCAGTTGAAGTCGGGGCCGAACTTGACCCGTCCGCTGAGGTCGACGGTGACATGTACGCCGAGCCAGTCGCTACGCGCGACCGGATACACCAGGCGCCGGAACGGCGCCTTGCCGGACAGCGCGAAGTAGTGGCCGATGGCGTAGTGCGTCTTCGGTACGGTGTGCGCCGGCACGCCGCTGATGCGTGCAGCCAGCTGCGGTGCGGTCAGTCCGGCGGCGTTGATCACGGTTCCGCAGTCGATCGACATCGGGTCGCTGCCGCCGACGTCGAGCGTGATGAAGTCGCCCTGCGCACGGCCGCCTTCGACCGGGCTGTTGAATACGCAGGTCGCGCCGGCATTCTCGGCGTCGCCCTGCAGCGCGAGCATCAGCGAGTGGCTGTCGATGATGCCCGAGGACGGCGAGTGCACCGCCGCCGCGAAGATCACCTCCGGCTCCATCTCGCGCGCTTCCTCGACCGATACCCAGCGCAGGTCGTCCACGCCGTTCTGTTCCGCCTGCGCCTTGTACTTCGCCAGTTGGGGCGTCTGGTCTTCATGGGTGGCGACGATCAGCTTGCCGATGCGCTGGTGCGGGATCGCGCGTTCCCGGCAGTAGCGGTACAGCTTGTGGCGGCCCTGCACGCAGACCTTCGCCTTGAGCGACCCCGGCGGATAGTAGATACCCGCATGGATCACTTCCGAGTTGCGCGAACTCGCACCGTTGCCGACGCCTTCGGTGGCCTCCAGCACCAGCACTTCGCGTCCCGCCATCGCCAGCCGCCGTGCGATCGCCAATCCGACCACCCCGGCCCCGACTACCACGCAATCTACCCGCTCTGCCATCCGCCCGATCCTCTTCCCTGCCGCCGCTGCCTGCGATGAAACGAGTGTAAGGCAAAATCCCGGGATGCCTTCCCCGACCGGATCCGCCTGGGACGATCGCTTCGCGACCCGTTCGCCGATGTTCGAGCCCTTCCTGCCGGTGGCTGCTCGCTGGCAGGGGCACCCGGTTTTCCCGGACCACGCCGCGCTGGCCGCGGCGCTGCACGCGTCCGGGCCGGTCGTCAACGCGGCCGGCCAGCCGCTGGTGCCCGGAACCCTGGCGCCGGACGGCGGTGCGCTGGCCTACGAGCGATCGGTCGCGGCCGAAGGCGTGCTGGCGGTGCGCAGCGACGACTGGCACGACCTGATGAACCTGCTGGCCTGGTGCGTGTTCCCGCGGTCCAAGGCCCGACTCAACGCCGGACATGTCGCGGCGGACGGCGCCGCGCCCGCACCGCGGCGCAGCCCGCGGCGCGACGCGCTGACGCTGTTCGACGAGAACGGCCTGCTGGTGGCCAGCGCCGACCCGTCGCTGGTCGCGCTGCTGCGCGGCTTCCGCTGGCGCGAACTGTTCGTCGAGCGGCGCAGCGAGGTCCGGCGCTCGATGCGCTTCCTGGTTTTCGGCCATGGCCTGCTGGACAAGGCGCGCGCGCCGTTCATCGGACTCACCGCGCATGCGCTGGTGCTGGATGTGCCTGAGGCGCTCATGGGGCAGCCGGCACCGGACCTCGCCGCGGTCCTCGACCGGCCACTGGCCGGCCTCGTCGACACGCTCGCCTCGCCGCGCGACCTTGCGCCATTGCCCGTGCTGGGCATCCCCGGCTGGTGGCCCGCGAACGAAGACCCGGTGTTCTACGACAACGCCCGGTACTTCCGTCCCGGGCGCCACGGCTGACGCGAGATCAGGCGACTTCCAGCACGATCTTGCCGATGTGCGCGCTGGTTTCCATCAGGGCATGCGCATCGCAGGCACGCGCCAGCGGGAAGGTCGCATGGATGACCGGCTTCACCCGTCCGGCGGCGACCAGCGGCCAGACCTCGCGTTCGAGCGAGGCCGCGACCGCCGCCTTGAACGCGTTGTCGCGCGGGCGCAGCGTCGAACCGGTCATGGTCAGGCGCCGCCGCATCAGTTCGTTCAGGTCGACGGTGGCCTTCATGCCGCCAAGGAAGGCGATGAACACCAGCCGGCCGCCGTCGGCGAGCGACTTCAGTTCCTTCCCGACGTAGTCGCCGCCGACCATGTCGAGGATCACGTCGACACCGCGGCCGCCGGTGGCTTCCTTTACCACCGCTTCGAAATCCTCGGTGCGGTAGTTGATCGCGCGCGTGGCGCCGATCTTCTCGCAGGCAGCGCATTTCTCGGCGCTGCCGGCGGTGGCGAACACGGTGTGCCCGCGCGCCGCTGCGATCTGGATCGCGGTGGTACCGATGCCGCTCGACCCGCCCTGCACCATGAACGACTCGCCTGGCGACAGCTGGCCGCGGTCGAACACGTTGCTCCAGACGGTGAAGAAGGTCTCGGGGATCGCCGCGGCCTCGACCATCGACAGCCCGGCGGGCAGCGGCAGGACGCTGCCCGCCGGTGCCACGCAGTAGCTCGCATAGCCGCCGCCGTTAGTCAGCGCGCAGACGCGATCGCCGACCTTCCAGCGGGTGACGTCGGCCGCAACGGCCGCGATGACGCCTGCCACCTCCAGGCCGGGCAGGTCGCTCGCGCCCGGCGGTACCGGGTAGCGGCCGATCCGCTGCAGCACGTCGGGCCGGTTGACGCCGGCGGCGTGCACCTGGATCAGCACCTCGCCGGAGGCAGGTACCGGCATCGGCCTGCTCGCCGGCTTCAGCACTTCGGGCGCACCCGGGGTGCTGATCTCGATGCAGTCGAACTGGGCAGGTAGGCTGGGCTGTGCGGTCATGGGATCGTGCTCACGGGAACGGGGGAAAGAGGGGGATGCTGGTGTTCGTTGCTCAACGGACAGTGCTTGCACGTACCGCTTCGGAGCGGTCCCAGAAGTTGGGAACCTGCGCGCTGGAGTAACCGGAGACGAACGGCTTCTCCAGCCCGGTCTCGGGTTCGTAAGTGTGCCGACTCACGCCGCCGATGTTCGCACCATACACATGGATGCTGATCGAAGCCCGGTCGTGCAGCGCATTGCTGACCTCGTGGATGTCGCCCTCGCGCGGCGACAGCAGGTCGACCTGCCCTGGCTCCAGCCTGTAGGTGTCGCCGGCGATCAACGGCTCGCCGACCCCGGCCCGGGCATAGCGTCGGCACTGTTCGACACCGCGCAGCACACCGACCATGCCCCAGGTGCAGTGGTCGTGCACCGGCGTGCGTTGTCCCGGCCCCCAGACGAAGCTCACCACCGAGAAGCGCTCGAGCGCATCGCAGTGAAGCAGGTACTGCTGGTAGTACTTCGGATGCGGCCGCGCCGCTTCTTCCGGCAGCCAGTCGTCGGTGCCGATCAGGCGCCCGAGCAGGCGCGAGCCGCGCTCGAGCAGATGGTCTTCATCCGGCATCGCGCCGCCGGCACCGGTCTCGAACAGGCGGGTGAAGTCCGCGACGAAGGTGCGGAACCTCTGGTGGTTCTTCATCGGTCGCCTCGCAGGGCTCTGGGCAGAAGGGCCCGAATGGTAACGCCGTGCAGTGGCAGACGGCATCGCTGCGCGGGCGAGCCTTGCATGCGCTGCGGCATTCGAGCTCGCACCGCAGATCGTCGACTGGTTACTGGATCGCACGAATCCGGCCGCCAGGCTGGCCAGAAAGGTAAGGGAAAGCTCCGACCGGGATACTGTGATGCGACAGTTTCATCGGAGGGTGTCGGGCGCTTCGATCCCACGTGAACAGGCCGTGTCGACGCGTCCCGGCGGTGCTGTGATGGCCCCGTTCCTGCCTGCATCCGGTGGCGATCCGAAGGGGAGTTTTCGGCCGGGCAAGTCTCGCTGCGGCGCAACATCGAAAGGTGGAAGTACCCCTAGCCGGGGCCGGGTACACCTGTGTTAACGTGTCGCACTTTTTGGACAGGCTAGGTGATCTTGGCCTGAACAGTGCGCCTCCTTACGGAGGTTGCCCTGTACGGTTTCAGGGTGGCATGCGTCATCGGTTTGCACTTGCGGCCGGAGGCGGAGGATTCAAGATCAGAGCGATGAAGTGACAATCGCCTTTCCGAACGATTCGCAGCAACTCATGTAACGGAGGGATCAAATGGGTTCGTTCAAATTCCGGTCCAACCACCAGGATTTCTGGGCCGGTGTCATGTTTCTCGGTCTGGGCATCCTGGCCGTCTACCTGTCGAAGGACTATCCTCTCGGCCGGGCGATGCGCATGGGTCCGGGTTACTTCCCGACCTATCTGGGCTGGGGAATGGTCATCATCGGCGCGATCGTCGGTGCGCGCTCCTTCTTCAAGGATCCCGCCCCCGATGAAGTCACCACCAAGTGGGCAGTCGTCCCGCTGGCCCTGATGCCCGCCTCGGTAGCCGTGTTCGCGCTGCTGATCGACACGGTAGGCCTGGTGATCGCGGTGCTGTCGATGCTGATCCTGGCCAACGCCTCGATCAGGAACTTCCGCCCGATCGAGTTCACCGTCAACTTCATCGTGCTGCTGTGTATCGCGATCTTCGTGTTCCAGAAGGGCCTTGGCGTCCCGTTCAATACGTTCTGGGAGGAAAGCCTGGGCAAGGCGCTCGGCGAACTGTTCAGCCTGGTTATCCACCCGCTTCGCCTCATGTTCGGGAGCTGATCGAATGGAATTCTTCTCTGACATTTTTGCAAACCTGTACATGGGTTTCGGGGTTGCGGTCAGCCTCGAGAACCTGCTGTACTGCTTCGTTGGCTGCCTGCTGGGCACGCTGGTGGGTGTGCTGCCGGGTATCGGTCCTGTCGCGGCCATCGCGCTGCTTCTGCCCACCACGTTCTCGCTGCCGCCGGTCGGCGCGATGATCATGCTGGCCGGCATCTACTACGGCGCGTCCTACGGCGGCTCGACCACTGCGGTGCTGGTCAACCTGCCCGGGGAGTCGTCCTCGGTAGTCACCTGTCTCGACGGCCATGCGATGGCCAAGAACGGACGGGCGGGCCATGCGCTGGCGATCTCGGCGATCGGTTCGTTCTTCGCCGGCACGGTCTGCACGGTGATCATCGCGTTCGCGGCGCCGCCGCTTGCCGAGGTCGCATTGAAGTTCGGCGCGCCCGAATACTTCTCGCTGATGGTGTTCGGCCTGATTGCCTCGGCGGTGCTGGCACGCGGATCGTTGCTGAAGGCGCTCGGCATGATCTTCGTGGGCCTGCTGTTCGGCATCATCGGCACCGACGTGAACTCGGGCATGTCGCGCTTCACCTTCGGTCTGCCGGGCCTGTCCGACGGCATCGGCTTCGTGGTGATCGCGATGGCCTTCTTCGGTCTGGGCGAGATCATCAAGAATCTCGAGACGCCGGACGACCAGCGCCAGGTGTTCACCGACAAGGTCGCAGGCCTGATGCCGCGCTGGATCGACATCAAGGATTCGGCGGGTGCAATCGTTCGGGGTACGGCTCTCGGGGCGTTCTTCGGCACGCTGCCGGGCACCGGTCCGGTAGTGGCTTCATTCTCGTCCTACGCGGTCGAGAAGAAGGTCGCCAAGGACAACTCGCAATTCGGCAAGGGTGACATCCGTGGCGTGGCCGGTCCGGAATCGGCGAACAACGCCGCTGCCCAGACCGCGTTCATCCCGACCCTGACCCTGGGCATCCCGGGCTCGGGCGTGATGGCGCTGATGCTCGGCGCGCTGATGATCCAGGGTATCGCCCCGGGTCCGCAGGTGATGACCGCGCGTCCCGACCTGTTCTGGGGCCTGATCGCCTCGATGTGGGTCGGCAACCTGATGCTGGTGATCCTGAACCTGCCGCTGATCGGCATGTGGGTGCAGCTGCTGAAGGTCCCGTACCGCATGCTGTTCCCGGCGATCCTGCTGTTCATGTGCATCGGTACCTACAGCCTGAACAACAGCATCCAGGATCCGCTGCTGATGGCGTTCTTCGGCGTGGTCGGCTACGCGTTCATGAAGTTCGGTTGCGAGGCGGCCCCGATGCTGCTGGGCTTCATCCTCGGGCCGCTGATGGAAGAGAACCTGCGCCGCGCACTGCTGATCTCGCGTGGCGATCCGTCGGTGTTCTTCACGCGTCCGATCAGCCTGGCCTTCCTGGTGCTGGCCTTTGCATCGCTGCTGATCGTGGTTCTTCCTGCGGTCCGGAAGAAACGCGACGAGGCATTCCAGGGCGACGAGTAACAGCCTCCCTGGCGGAAAGAACCCGGAGCCCGAAAGGCCTCCGGGTTTTTTCTTGCCTGTCGTCCGCGCAGTCTTTCGATCCGGCGCGCCTGCAGCGACAATAGCGTCATTCGAAGAATGACCGCTTTACCGGAGGAGCAACCATGAACACATCCAAGCCACGCGCCTCGTCCTCGCGCGCGGTGATCCTGGGCGGCGCATGCCTGTGCACGGCGCTGGTGCTGCCAGCGTCGCCGGTGCTGGCGCAGTCAACGGCAAAGCCTGCAGGCGAAGGCGCAGCCTGGCCCACCCGGCCGCTGCGCATGATCGTGGCCTCCGCCCCGGGCGGGCCGTCGGACCTCATCGCCCGGCTGGTCGGGCCGCAGCTCACCGAGGCGTCCGGCCAGCCGGTGGTGATCGACCACCGCTCCGGGGCGAACGGCATGATCGCAGGTGAACTCACCGCGAAAGCCGATCCGGATGGCCATACGTTCCTGCTGGCCAACGCCGGCTTCGTGATCAACAGCGTGCTCTACACAAAGGTGCCGTACGACCCGATCCGCGAGTTCACGCCGATCTCGCTCGCGGTGTCGGTACCGAACATCCTGGTGGTGCACCCGAGCGTCGCGGCGAAGACGGTCGCCGACCTGGTCGCGCTGGCGAAGGCGAAGCCGGGGACGATCGCGGTCGCCTCGGCCGGCAGCGGCAGTTCCGGGCACCTGGCACTGGCACTGTTCCAGCAACTGTCGGGCACCGAGATGATCCACGTCCCGTTCAAGGGTGGTGGCCCGGCGCTGGCCGACGTGATGGGCGGGCAGACCCAGGCGATCTTCAGCATCTCGGTCACCTCGCATCCGATCATCAAGGCCGGGCGGGTGCGCCCGCTCGGGGTCACCAGCCTGAAGCGGCTGGCGGCGTTCCCCGACCTGCCGACGATCTCCGAATCCGGCTTCAAGGGCTATGAGGTCACCGGCTGGTTCGGCTTCGTGGCCCCGGTGAAGACACCGCGCAGCGTCGTGCAGCGACTCAATGCGGCGGTGGTGCAGTCGGTACGCATGCCGGAACTGCAGGAGCGCCTGGGCAACCAGGGCGCGGAACTCGTCGGCAGCACGCCCGAGGCCTTCGGCGCCTACCTGAAGAGCGAGCAGGCGAAGTGGGCGAAGGTGATCCGGCAGGCAGGCATCAAGGCAGACTAGCAGCGGCGCACCGCACCGGGTGCAGCAAGGGCCGCCGATGGCGGCTTCGAGAAACCAGCGTGAAGGGAAGGCAGACGTGGCAAAAGCGAAGGGCATACGGCAGGTGGCGTGGCACGACTGTGCCGGCGGCGGGCAGGTGGTGGTCGAGCGCGGCATTGCCTACATCGGGCACATGCGCAATCCGCACGGCACCTCGATCGTCGACGTGCGCGATCCGCGCCATCCGAAGCTGCTGGCCGAACTGAAGATGCCGCCGGCCACGCACTCGCACAAGGTGCGCGTCGGCAACGGCATCATGATCAGCAACCGCGAGACACTGTCGAGCCGCGCCGTGCGCGACGAGAAGCTGCCCGAGGGCTACCGCGGTGGCATCAGCATCCACGACATCAGCGATCCGGCGAAGCCGAAGCACATCCTCGACTGGGACTGCACCCATGTGCCCGACGGCGGGCCGGCCAGCGGCGTGCACCGGTTCGATTTCGACGGCCGCTATGCCTATCTCTCGCCGACGATGGATGGCTACGTCGGCAACATCATGGTCGCGCTCGACCTGGCGGACCCCGCGAAGCCGGTGGAAGCCGGGCGCTGGTGGGTGCCGGGCCAATGGGCCGCGGGTGGCGAGACCCCGACCTGGGACGGCTGGGCGCACCGCATCCATCATTCGTTGCGCTACGACAACCGCCTGTACACGAGCCTGTGGCATGGCGGCTTTGCGATCCTCGACGTGGACGACCTGTCGAAGCCGAAGTTCATCTCCGGCCTCGACTGGAGCCCGCCGTTCCCGTGGCCGACGCACAGCGCGGTGAAGGTGCCGTTCAAGATCGACGGTCGCGACATGCTGGTCGTCGCCGACGAGGACGTCGCGCGCATGCCGGGCTGCCCGCCTTACCCGGCCGCCTTCCTCTGGATGGTGGACGTCACCGACGAGAAGCACCCGGTCCAGTTCTCCAGCTTCCAGCTCGACGACATGCCGCCGGGCGAGCAGCCGCAGATGACCGGCTGCCACCAGCCGGTGGAGAAGATCACTGGCACCGAGGTGCCCTGCACCTGGTTTGCCAACGGCCTTCGCATCATCGACATCTCGCGCCCCCATGCGCTGAAGGAGGTCGCGTACTTCGTGCCGGACCCGGCTCCGGGTGTCGATCGGATCAGCTCGAACGATATCTATGTCGACGAGCGCGGGCTGATGTTCCTGATCGACCGGGTGCGCGGACTGCACATCCTCGAGCGCGTCTGATTCAGCCTTCCCGGTTGCGCATCCAGTCGGCGGTGGTGAAGAACGCCTGCAGCAGGCGTTCCATCAGCGCATCTTCGACGCCGGAATCGAGCATCGCCCGCCCCATGCAGACCAGCCACTGGTCGCGCTCGGGCGTGGCGATCGCGTAGGGCAGGTGGCGCGCGCGCAGCATCGGATGGCCGTGCTTCTCGATGTAGTACTGCGGGCCGCCGAGCCAGCCGCAGAGGAACAGGAACAGCTTCTCGCGCGAGCCGGACAGGTCGTCCGGATGCAGCTTGCGGATGCCGAAGAAGTCCGGATCCGCGTCCATCAGGTCGTAGAAGCGGTCGGTGATCCGCCGCACCACCGGCTCGCCGCCGAGCAGGTCCCAGGCGCTCGGCTGCCCGTTCCCGTCGTCGTCGTCGGGTCGTGTCGAAGGAGTGTCGCTGTTGCCGGTGCTTGCCACGGGGATCGTCGAGCGGCCTGGGTTGAGGAACGCTTATTATCGCCGCTGGCGCACCGGCAGGAGAGTCCCGATGAAATACCGCAGGCTGGGCCGCAGCGGCCTTAGCGTGTCCGCCCTTTGCCTGGGCGCGATGAATTTCGGCGAGCAGACCGACATGGCGACCGCGACGCGCATCTTCGAATCCGCGCGCGAGGCTGGCGTCAACTTCATCGATACCGCAGACAGCTATGCCGGCGGCGAGTCCGAGCGCATGGTCGGACGGCTGCTGGGCACACGGCGCGACGAGTTCGT
The DNA here is from genome assembly GCA_947458265.1 of Betaproteobacteria bacterium. Taxonomy (GTDB): domain Bacteria; phylum Pseudomonadota; class Gammaproteobacteria; order Burkholderiales; family CAIKXV01; genus CAIKXV01. Next base: position 1,305 of record CANGYF010000006.1, on the reverse strand, counting down.
GCTCGCCACCAAGTTCGGCAACGCCTGGGGCAGCGACCCGAACCGGCGCGGCCTGTCGCGCAGGTGGATCATGCGCGCGATCGACGACAGCCTCGGGCGCCTGAAGACCGACCATGTCGACGTCTGGTACCTGCACCGCGACGACCCGGAGACGCCGCAGGAGGAGACCATCCTCGCGCTGGGCGACGTGATCCGTTCCGGCAAGGTGCGCTACATCGGCCTGTCCAACCTGTCGGTGTGGCGCATGCTGCGCTTCATCCACCTGTGCGAGAAACTGGGCGTACCGCGGCCGGTGGTGTGTTCGCCGTACTACAACGCGATGAACCGCATGGCCGAGGTGGAACTGATCCCGGCCTGCGTCGACGCCGGGCTGGGCATCGTGCCCTACAGCCCGATTGCGCGCGGCGTGCTGTCCGGCCGCTATGCGCCGGGACAGCCGGTACCTGCCGATTCCCGCGTCGGCCGCAACGATGCGCGCATCATGCAGACCGAGTACCGGCAGGAATCGGTCGAGATCGCCCAGCAGGTGGTGACCCATGCGCAATCGCGCGGCATCAATGCGGCGCAGTATGCGGTGAACTGGGTGCTCGCCAACCGCTGCGTGTCATCGGTGCTTGCAGGCCCGCGCACGCTGGAGCACTGGGAAGACTACCTCGCCGCGCTCGACTACCGCTGGTCTGCCGAGGACGAGGCGCTGATCGATCGCCATGTGAAGCCGGGCCATCCGTCGACCCCGGGCTTCACCGATCCGAAGTTCCCGGTCGAGGGGCGGCGGCTGGGTTGAATCGCGACCGGCGTCAGAGGTAGAGCACCGCCGGGAACACGGCCACCGCCAGCACGAGCACCAGCCATTCCAGGTTTTTGCGTGCGAGCCAGCCGGTGAAGTGGAGGGCCAGTACGATGATCGCGAAGACGTAGAAGAGGGCGAGGGCCATGGCGTGATGCTGTCCGCGTGTGGATGGCTGGCAGGCAGCCTATGCATGTTGCGCCTGCCGCAGGGTCAGCCGATTGTTGCATCACCTCGCGGCAATGTCGAATCGTTGCGGTGCTGCGGCAGGTTGGTGGTGCTGGGACTTTCGACGCTGTTGCCTGGACGCGCGCACCGGGCTGCCGGTGGAGCTCGTGTCCCCCGCCGCCGGGCGCGGGTGCGCCCGGCGGCTCCTCCTTTACCTCGCTCCGCCAGGTAGCCCCTCGCCTCGATCCACGCAGGTGCTGTGGTGAGAGAGGAACCGTGCAGCCGTCCGGCGGCAAGGACAGGCACTACCTTCGCACCAGCCCATCCTCCCCTCTCAACAAGGCACGGTG